>JAGDBX010000092.1 GCA_018110935.1 Oscillospiraceae bacterium | reverse complement strand
CTTTTGAAAAAGCTCGACCAAAACTTTTACTATGAGAAAGCCCCCGCCATACGGCGGGGGCTCTCGTGTTCTCATAACGGGATTCTCAAGGGACATTTGTCCCTTGAGCGGGGTTTGGGGCAGAGCCCCATTCTGAATCATCGCGGAGCGATACCTTCTTATTCCGCAGTCTTCGGAGTAAGGATTTCGCGCATCGGCTTGACGCTGTAAAGAATCACCGCGGCAATGACCGTCAGAATGATCTCCGGCAGCATATAGGCACCGTTATAGAACAGGCTGTAAATATACTTGTTCTCCGCAACAAAATCGAGTTCCTCCCAGATCTTTCCGGTACTGGCAAACACATAGACGCCGCTGAGAAAATGACAGACAAAACGCAGCACCAGCGCAATAACCGTTCCGGCGATCCAGCCGCCCATCCCTTTCTTGCGGAACATACCGGCCAGACCGATGACCGTATACGCGAGGAAGTAGTCAAGCAGGATGCAGGCGGTCAGCATACCGGCAGTCAGACCCCAGCCAAACAGGCCTTCCTGAATACCCTGCACAAACTGGAACAGTGCAAACAGGAAGGAAACGCAGAGTCCGCGCACAACGCCGTGCTTGATGCTGTACAGACAGATCGGGAGCATGGAGACGAGCGTGATCGAGCCGCCGAAGGGCAGCAGCTTTTTGAACGGGGTGATCATGCTGAGCACAATTGCCAGCGCGAGCATCATCGCGCCCTCGACAATTGCAATGGTTTTGCTTTTTTTCATGTAAAAAACCGTCCTTTCATACCGGAGAACCCTGACAGAGAAAAACGCTGCCGGAGAATGTCCGGCAGCGCAGAAATACGGTATTTCCCTCCGTCGGCATTATCCGAATCAGGTTACGGGTCGGTGCATTGCGCGCACCCTCTCAGCCTGCCAAACAAGCTCCCCTTTTCGATTGCAGTCGTATTATAGCACAGTTTTCACATTTTGTCAAGACGCATTCAGCCCTTGTTCCGCTGCTTTTTTGTAATCTGCCGGACAACGATTGCCAGCGCGGCGCTGAGCACGCCCGCGACCGGGAAGATGATCCAGCTTCTGGCCCAGTCATTCGTGATAAAGCTGTATCCCAGGAAGGCCGCGACCACCAGCAGCCAGAAAATGCCCTGCACATTCCGCATCGTCGTCTGATCGACTGCCTTTTCTGCGCGGGAATATTCCCCTTCCTCCAGCAGAATCTTGAAGCCGTCTTCCACGATGCTGGTACGGATGATCAGAAACACGCCCGCTGCAATGAACAGGAACAGTGAGACGCCGCTCAGCATATCTTTATATGACGAATCCGAGAAAACCGTTTCAAAGATGATCGCGGGCACGACAGAAAGAATACAGCAGATGATGCCGACGACCAGTTCGCGGAGATAGCACGGATGATGCTGCTGGCGGCGTTCTCTGACCATGCCCGAAACACCGTATTCCGTGTCGATCGCTTCGTGCTCCAGATATTCGTAACGGTTCATCTGAATGCCGGTGATGATGAAAAGCGCAACGCCGGCCGCGATCATCAGGAACAGAAAGACGGCACTGAGTGCGGAAAAACTCTGTGCGGCGGGCAGACCGAGCCGGTTCGCGGCCTCCTCACCCGGGCTGAGCAGGATCGCGGGCAGGACCGAAAGAATACAGAGCGCCGTGCCGCAGGCTGTGCGGAGTGCGTGCTTCTGATTGTCGCGGAGATACTCATTCGCCTCCGCCATGCTGACACGGCGGAGCGGGGGCTCCAGAGTGTCCGGCTGATCGGCCGGTGCGGCGGCGGTCAGCTCAATCGAATCCTTTAATAAGGTGTCGGTGCTGACGCCGAAGATTTCGGAGAGCTGAAGAATGCGTGTGAGGTCCGGCGTGGACTGTGCGCTTTCCCATTTTGAAACAGACTGCCGGCTGACATTCATCCGTTCAGCGAGCTCCTCCTGCGACATACCGGCCTGCTTGCGCAGCTCCATAATTTTGTCTGCAAGTATCATGATCGTACCTCCTGTGAATGTTGGAAATTGTTTTGGATTTGCTGATGCCATTATACCAGATCGGCAGGTTGCACGCAAGAAAGCAGGCCTTGCAATTTGTCAACCGGCAGTTGCAATCGCGTATTTTCGTGCTTTTCGCGGTTGCATGAGGGACTGCGGCATCCGCCGGATTCAGCGCCGGATCCCTGCCACTTCATAGCCGGCATCGGTCACGGCCTTCCGGAGCGCGGCTTCATCCGGTGCCGCTGCGCTCTCCAGAACAGCACAGTTTTTCTCATGACTGACCTCCCGCACGGTCAAATTCCCGACTGCTTCCAGTGCCTTTCTGACATGTGCTTCGCAGTGCGGGCACATCATGCCCCTGATTTCAATTGTTGTGATCGTCATCTGATCCACCGTTCCTTTCGTGTTCTGATTGGTTATATCCGGAGCGTCTGCTGATGCGGCAGGCGCTTCCGCTTTGAAGAGATTGAGCCGCAGTGCGTTCGACACGACCAGAAAGCTTGAGAGGCTCATGGCCGCTGCGCCGAACATCGGCGGCAGGGTGATGCCGAAGGGCGATAACACACCGGCGGCCAGCGGAATGCCGATGATGTTGTAACAGAATGCCCAGAACAGATTCTGTTTGATGTTCCGGAGCGCCGCACGGCTCAGCCGCACAGCGTTCACCGCATCCGTCAGGCTGCTGCGCATCAGCACGGCGTCTGCCGCGTCTGCGGCGATCTGCGTGCCGCCGCCGACCGCGAGGCCGATTTCCGCACGCGTCAGGGCGGGGGCGTCGTTGATGCCGTCGCCGATCATCAGGACTTTCCCGTCCCGGGAAAGCGCCCGCACGGCCTCCTCCTTGCCGCCCGGCAGCAGTCCGGCCATGACCGCATCGACGCCTGCCTCCCGTCCGACGGCTTCTGCCGTGCGCGGATTGTCACCGGTCAGCATGACCGTTTTCAGACCGAGCTCCCGCAGTCTGCGGACGGCTGCTTTGCTGTCGGGACGCAGCGTGTCTGCCGCCGCCAGAATTCCGAGCGTTTTTCCGCCTGCCGCGAAACAAAGCGGCGTTTTGCCCTGTTCTGCGAGCGCGTCCGCCGCATTCTTCATATCCTCCGTCAGCAGATCCGCCATTGCCGCGGCGCTGCCGCCGCGCAGGAGCACACCGTTCCGAAGTGCCCGCACGCCGATGCCGGATTCCGCTGCAAATTCCGTGACGGGATCGGGAGAAATGCCCCGTTCCGCCGCAAATTCCATGACAGCCGATGCCAGCGGATGCTCACTGTGCTGCTCCGCAGCTGCCGCCGCACAGAGCAGTTCATGCTCCGTGATGCCCTCCGCGGGGATGCGGTCGGTGATGCGGGGCGTACCGGCGGTCATTGTGCCGGTCTTGTCCAGCGCGATGACACTGCATCTGCCCGTTTCCTCCAGCGCTGACGCTGTCTTGAAGAGGATGCCGTGCTTTGCGCCGACACCGCTGCCGACCATGATTGCCACGGGCGTCGCGAGCCCCAGTGCACAGGGGCAGCTGATGACCAGCACGGAAACGGCTCTTGCCAGCGCGTATCCGAAGCTCTGCCCGATCAGCAGCCAGACCGTCAGCGTCAGAAGCGCGATGCCGATGACTGCCGGAACGAAAACGCCCGCGACACGGTCGGCGGTTTTGGCGATCGGCGCCTTGGTCGCCGCCGCGTCCCCGACCATGCGGATGATCTGTGAAAGCGTCGTATAATCGCCGGTTTCCGTTGCCCTGCACACGAGATATCCGGACAGATTCCGCGTGCCTGCGTGTACGGCGCTGCCCGCCTCCTTGTCGGCCGGGATGCTTTCACCGGTCAGAGCCGATTCATCGACCGCACCGCTGCCGGACTCCACAATTCCGTCTGCCGGAAAGACCATGCCGGGGCGCACCGCAAAGCATGTCCCCGGCCGCACCGCAGTGACAGGCACCTCACGCTCCGCTCCGTTTTCCAGTATCAGCGCGGTTTTCGGTGAGAGCGACATCAGCCCTCTGAGCGCGTCTGTCGTTTTTTCCTTTGCCCTTGCCTCCAGCAGCTTGCCGACCGTGATCAGCGTCAGGATCATCGCCGCCGATTCAAAGTTCAGCTCATGGAGCAGGGCGTGTGCAGCGATGCGATCCGCAACGGTCATTCTGAACAGCACGCAGATGCTCCAGACAAAGGAGACGCCGGAGCCCATCGCGACCAGCGTATGCATATTCGGGGCGCGGTGCAGCAGGCCGCGGAAACCGCTGACAAAAAAACGCTGATTGACCGTCAGCACCGCGCCGGAGAGCAGCAGCTCCGCCAGTCCTGCGGCTTCAGGATTGACCTCAAGGATTCGCGGCAGCGGCAAGCCGAACATCGCGTGCCCCATGGAAATATACATCAGCAGCAGGAGCAGAATGACCGAAACGGCCAGCCTTCTGCGCAGCTTCGGCGTTTCCGTGTCGGTGAGCGCGTCCGCGGCGGGGGCCGTTTCCCTTCCGTTTTCCGTTTTCAGCGAAGCACCGTACCCTGCGGCCGTCACTGCCGCGATGACTGCCTCCGGAGAAGCCGTTCCCTCAACGCCCATTGAATTCGTCAGCAGGCTGACCGCGCACTGACGGACGCCCGCCACGCCGGAGACCGCCTTTTCCACACGCGCGCTGCAGGCGGCACAGCTCATGCCTGTGACATGATATTGCGTCATAGAATCTCCTCTCATTTCATCAGCCTGCCGACCAGCTCCGCCAGCTCGTCCATGGCGCTGTCGTCACCCGCGCGGACATCGCGCAGCACGCAGGTGTGCAGATGCTTTGACAGAAGCTCGCGGCTGAATGCGCTGAGTGCCGCGCTGACCGCAGCCGTCTGCGTCAGGATATCCGCACAGTAGGCGTCGCGCTCCAGCATATTCTGCAGGCCGCGCACCTGCCCTTCGATCCGTTTCAGGCGGTTCATCAGGCTTTTCCGTTCCTCCTCCCCGCGCAGGGTATGCCGTTCGCCGCAGGAGCAGTTCGTTTTGGTTTTTTCCATTGTGATGTCCCCCTTTCGGTCTTATTATATACCCTACGGGGGTATTTGTCAAGCCCTTTTGCGGTGTGTGCGTGAGATCCGGTTCACACTCACAACTCTGATGTCCGCCGACAGCACACAGGATGCTGACCGTTTTCTGCATCCGTTCAGAACAGCGGAACGCTCCGCACAGAAAATGTCAATACGAAAATTGCGTTCTGTGAAAAGTTGAAAACTTCCGGAAACAGATGTTTCCGATGAGGAAAACAGCGCGTTTTAGGGGCTGTTTCGGCTGAAAATGTGGAAAACCCGGTTGAAATGTTCAAAACAGAACAAGATTTCGGGCGTTTTTTGCGGGCGGGAGATGTTGAAAGTGAAACTGTTTCTGCCGTGTAAGCCGTCAGGATCCGGCGGTTTCATTCCGGATTCTGTTCGCCGGTGATGAACAGTTTCTGCCATGGGAAGAACGGGGGTATGTGCGGGCGCTCCCCCCCGTGTTTGTTGACAAACGCGCGGCGCTTTGCTATAATAGTACAGGAATCGGCAGGGAAAGGAGGCGTGCGCGTGAACAGCAGAACAGAGATCCGGACACTGAAGCCGGAACAGATCAGGGAAATCTACCGCACACGCATGGTGCAGGATTTTCCCGCGGAGGAATTAAAGCCGCTTTCGCGCATTCTGGAGGCGCTTTCCCGCGGCGGATATGCCTGTACCGGTTATTTTGACGGGGAAATGCTCCTCGCCTATGCCTTTTTCGTGATCGCCGGAAATGAATATCTGCTTGATTATTTCGCCGTGTCGGCAGACAGCCGCGGCACGGGCGTCGGGAGCGGTTTTCTCACCGCGCTGAAAGGCCGTCTGCCGCAGGACACGCTCGTGATCATTGAGGTGGAGCATCCGGCCTTTGCCGGCGGTGCCGCCGACCGTCAGATGCGCGAACGCCGGCGGGAATTCTACCTCCGCAACGGCTGCCTTGATACCGGACAGGAGGCCTGCGTGTTCGGGACGGAATACCGCCTGCTGGAACTGCCGCTCTGTGCGCCCCATACTGCGGCAGAAGTCCGCGCGGCGTATCTGCGGCTCTACGAAAGTCTTTTGCCGCCGGAGATGTTCCGGCGGAATATCCGCCTGCACGGCTGAAGGGAGGACATCATGCACAGCTTTCCGATCGGGGAGAACGACGCGGGGCAGCGCGCCGACAGATTTCTGATAAAGGCCTGCCCGCAGCTGCCGAAATCGCTGCTCTACAAGACATTCCGCAAGCGTGATGTGAAGCTGAACGGGAAACGGATCCCGCCGGAGACCTTTCTGCAGGCTGGCGATCTGCTGCAGGTCTATCTGCCGGATGACTGCTTTGCCCCGAAAGCCGGACAGCCCTCCGGCATCCGGCTGCCGGAACCGGAGATCCTCTTTGAGAACGGGCAGATCGCGGTGCTGAAAAAGCCCTCCGGCCTGCCGGTCCATGCCGATAACAAAGGCTCCGCCGACACGCTTGCCGGAAGGTGTCTGCAGCATCTGCGCGATACCGGCGTCTATGATCCCGCCGCGGAGCAGAGCTTTACGCCCGCACTCTGCAACCGCCTTGACCGCAGCACCGAGGGCATTGTGCTCGGCGGCAAAACGGCTGCCGCCCTGCGATTTCTGAATGAACAGATCCGCACTGGACGCGTTGAGAAGGAATATCTCTGCATCACAGTCGGGCCGCCGCCGAAGCAGGCCGACACAGTGACGGCCTATCACCGCCGGCGCGAAGGGCATCCGGCAGAGTATTCCGCGGTGCCGCGGGAAGGCTTCCGCGAGATGAGGACCGGATATGAGCTCCTCGGCAGCGACGGTGCGCTCTCTCTGCTGCGCGTCCGGCTCTTTACCGGCAGAACGCATCAGATCCGCCTGCAGACCGCCGCGCTCGGCTGCCCCGTGCTCGGCGACAACCGCTACGGCAGCCGCGCCGCGAACGAACAGTTCGGCGAAAATGGGCAGCTCCTCTGCGCGTATCGCCTGCGGTTTGCTTTCTCAGAGGCAGAAGGCGCGCTCGCCGATCTGTGCGGAATGCAGTTTGAGATCGTGCCGTCTTTTCTGAGCCGTTATCCATCCTTCGCGGCACTGTACCGTACAACTCATCCACTTTTTGCGGACAAAAGTTGTTCAATCTAAAAATTGCGCAAATATACCTTGATTTCAGACGAACCGGCCCCGGTTCGTCTTTGTTTTATTTATGATTTGTCCGGTTTTGTCTTGAAAAATCTTCATTTTGATTGGAATTCTCTTTATTTTGTCTATTAAAATATACAAATTCTGTATTGTAAGTTGCACGCTTCTGTGCTAAAATGAAATAGAGAATGGGCAGTTGTACCATTTTCAATCCTCTCAAAAACGAAACTGATAAAGATGGGGGTAGATTCATGAACAAAACAATCAAAAGAATGCTGTCGGCGGCAGTCGGCAGCGCCCTGATGCTGACCGGCATCGGGGGGATCGGGGCCGGGACGGTCACAGCTGCAGGCACCTGCAATGTGGACACCGGCAAAACCTATCAGAAGATCCAGGGCTTCGGCGGCATCAACCTGCCGGAGTGGATCACACAGGGCGACATGACCGACGCGCAGGTTCAGAAGGCGTTCGGCAACGGCGCGGATGAGCTCGGCTTCACCATTCTGCGTATCTACATCAGCGATGACAGCAACGCGTGGAAGACAGCCGTCCCGACCGCAAAGCGCGCACAGGCGCTCGGCGCGACCGTCTTTGCATCGCCGTGGTATCCGCCCGCAAGCGCCAGAAATAACGGCGGCGGCGGAAGATACTCGATGTCGTCCCAGCATTTCGCGGCATACGCACAGCATCTGAACAGCTACATCAAGTATATGGAAGGACAGGGGATTGACCTGTACTCCGTTTCTGTTCAGAACGAGCCGGACTACGCGCAGGACTGGACCTACTGGAGCACCAATGATATGGTCAGCTTCCTCGCGAACTACGGCAAGACTGTCACGCAGGGCACAAAGGCGAAGATGATGTCGCCGGAGAGCTTCCAGTACCGCAAGGATTTCTACAACGCGATCCTCGGCAATCCGCAGGCACTGGCAAACACTGATCTGTTCGGAACCCACTTCTACGGCACGCAGCGCAGTCAGATGGACTTCTCCGCACTGGAAAACAGCGGCAAGGAGATCTGGATGACTGAGGTCTATGTCCCGAACAGTGACGCGGATTCCTCCGATATCTGGAGCCAGGCGATCCAGGTATCCGAGAACATTCACAACGGCCTCGTCGTCGGCAACATGAGCGCTTATGTCTGGTGGTATATCCGCCGCAGCTACGGCCCGATGAAGGAAAACGGCCAGATCTCCAAGCGCGGCTACAACATGGCGCAGTTCTCCAAGTGGGTCCGTCCGGGTGCGGTCCGCATTGACGCGACCGAGTCTCCGGAAAACAATGTTCTGATGTCCGCATACAAGAATACGGACGGCAAGATCGTGGTCGTCGCGATCAACAAGAACAGCGGCACCAACACTGAGACGATCAAGCTCTCAAAGGGCGAGTCGATCACCAAGCTCGAAGCTTACCGCACCAGCAGCAGCGAGAACATCAAGTCCGTTTCCGGTCTGTCCTACAGCGGAAACAGCTTCACCGCACAGCTGCCCGGCAGCTCCGTCACGACCTTCGTGATCTCGACAGACGGCACATCCGATCCGGGCACTGATCCGGGTACCGATCCCGGCACCAACCCCGGCACGGACATCTCCGAGCCGGATGAGAACGGCTATTACTTCCACGACACATTTGAATCCGGTACCGGCGACTGGACCGGCAGAGCCAGTGAGACACTCTCGGCTTCCAAGTCTGCTGCATACGAAGGCAGCGGCTCCCTGAAGGTGAGCGACAGAGGCAGCGAGTGGAACGGCCCGTCCCGTCCGCTCAGCAGCGCGTTCACAGCGGGCAGCTCCTACAGCTTCAGTGTAACGTCCATGTCCGATACAGCGGACGAAACCTTCCACCTGACGCTTGAATACAAGGATTCCAGCGGAACATCCCACTATGACAAGATGGCATCCGCATCGGTCAGCAAGGGAGAATGGGTGCAGCTCGCGAACGCAAGCTTCAAGATCCCGTCCGGCGCGACAGATCTGAAGGTATATGTTGAGACCGATTCCGGCAAGAACGACTTCTATATTGATGAGGCAATCGGCGCGAAGGACGGCGTCGTGATCAACGGACCGAAGCCGCCTGCCTACAAGCTCGGCGATGTCAACGGCGACGGCACCATCAACGCGATCGACCTGACGCTTGCAAAGCGCGGCGTGATCACCGGCAAGTTCGCGGCATCCGGCGCCAAGAAGGCAGCTGATGTCGATCAGAGCGGAACGGTCGATCAGGACGATATCAACTGGTTTGTCAAGTATGTGACCGCACAGGTCAAGGAATTCCCGGAGCCGGTCGCTCCGCCTCCCGGAACGATGCGTTCGATCGAGGAATACACACCGGTCGTTCAGGCGCAGCTCCGCGAGAAGGAAACGAGCGATTCCACACAGCGCAAGAACGGCGTGACCTATCCGGAAATCACGAAGAAAACCTACTTCTCCAAGAAGGCGAACAAGAACAAGAATGTCAATGTTATGCTGCCGGCAAATTACGATCCGAGCAAGCAGTATCCGGTTCTGTATATCCTGCACGGCTTCTTTGAGAACGAGGACCGTATGATCAAGACGGGCAACAACCCGCCGATCCGCACGCCGGAGATCATCTGCAATGCGATCGCGGCAGGCGAGGCAAAGGAAATGATCGTTGTCGTCCCGTTCGTGTTCACGCATCCGACCATGAATGACGCGACCGGCTTCGCGGATGCCGGCTCCAACGAGGGCTACGACAACTTTGTCGATGACATCGTCGACAGCCTGATGCCGTGGGTCGAGCAGAATTACAGTGTTGCAACCGGCAGAGAGAATACGGCTGTCACCGGCTTCTCCATGGGCGGCAGAGAGTCGCTGCAGATCGGCATGAAGTACGGCGACAAGTTCGGCTATGTCGGCGCGATCTGCCCGGCACCGGGTGCACAGGGCGCATGGAAATGGAGCAGCCCTGAGTCTACGCCGTCTCTCGTGTTCATCACCGGCGGTACGGAGGACGATGTCGTTCGTCTGGACACTCCGCAGGGATATCACAACAACTTTGACCGGAACGGTGTCCCGCACATCTGGCATGTTGTGAACGGCGGTCACCACGGCGACGATTCCATTCTCGCGCATATCTACAACTTCTGCAGAGCGGTCTTCCAGGCCTGATCAACAGTAATGTAACGAAGCCCCCGCCTGACGGCGGGGGCTTCGTCTGAAGTATCGCTCCGCGATGATCATAATGGGGCTCCGCCCCATGCCCCGCTCAAGGGACAGTGTCCCTTGAGAATCCCGTTATGAGGACGCAAAATCCCCCGCCTTTGCAGCGGGGGATTCTGTATGCTCTCACAACTGGAATGCTGAAGGCCATCCGCCTTTCCCGCAGTCCCTGATCTGCTTCATCAGAGCAAGGACAGCACCCACAGAGACGGCAGGACAATGCTGCCGATGATCGCCAGCAGCCGCCAAAGCTTTTCTTTTCGCGTATCATCCTCAATGACGGACTCGTCCGGACTCTCTTCACGGTACAGCACACCGATCTGTCCGCCCTGAACATATTCGCGCGTGCAGCGCCTTGCCGGCATCTGCATCACCCGCGTTTCATAGGTTATGCCGCCGACAGTGAATTCTGCGGCCGCGCGAACCGTTTTATCATCGCGCTCTGAATAGACGATCGTGCCCGTGCCGCTTTTCCCGCGGCGGACGATCCTGTACTCCAGCCAGTAGGATCCCCAGATATACAGCAGCGACAGCGGGTACTGAAAGTGATCAAAATACCGACTCCATGCTTCATTCATTCCTCCGACCGCAAAACACAGCACCAGAACAGGCACCGCCGCACAAAACCCCGCGGCCAGACGGAGCGCGCTGACAGGCATCACCCGGAAGAGGCATTCCGGGAAAGCCATTTTCGGCTTGTCCGGATGACAGATCATCTGAACGGTCTGGTCTCTGTGAAATCTCTGCGGTCTGCACGAACAGACCCGCGTGTATTCTGTTCCGGCAACCGAATAACAGAAGGTCACGCGATCAGAAACAGTACCGCCGGCGCGGAACGGCTTGACATCAGTGACCGTGCCGGTTACACAACATTTTTGCTGCGCCATGAACAGCTGGTCACGCCGGAGACGGATGAGCAGAAACACCAGAAGCGCCATCATCGCTGCAAGCACAGCTATGCTGACCGTGATCCAGAACATACACGCACCTTCCTTTGCATTGCATCTCTAACGGTATGATATCATGTTTCAGGCTGATTGTCAAGGATAACGCGTCACGGTGACCTCACTGGGGATGTTTGCTTGGTACCGTGCGGAGAACTTATACAAAATGTGATATTCAAGCTAAATTTCAATTAAACAACGCTTATTTAACTTTCATTTTGTCTGTTATGTAGAAGATGCACAATTCTCTTGAAATCGCGGCGAAAATGTGCTACAATAAAAGCAGGCGGAGACCTGCGCAGTTCGGGAGCCGGATCTTCGCCTTACTTAAAATAAAAAGCCGGCACGAACCGGCGGAACCGAATCAACCAAACGGCGAAGGAGAGAGGCTGCCATGCAGAAAAACAGAAAAAAAGCCGCTGCGTTTCTGACAGCGGCGGTGCTGACAGCAGGCGCAGCAGGTGTTATGCCTGCAGCGCCTGTTTCAGCGCAGATCAAAACCGCGCTCTATGAGGGCGAGGCGGAAGCCTGCACCGTCACAGCGGGCGGCGAAGTGACCACAAAGGTCTATCAGGACGAATACCCCGGCTATTCCGGCGACGGCTTTGTCTGGGCCGGCAATTCCGGCGGTGTTTCCTTTGAGGTCGACATGAAGGAGGGCGGCATGTGCGAGCTGCGCTCCCGCTGCAGAATGTATCTAGGCAGCAAGGGCGACACGCGCACACAGACCGTGTTCGCGGACGGCTCCAAGGTGCTGACCGCGGAGGTCCCCAATATGGGCGAGTGGTATGATTTCAGCTTCGGCTCGTTCTATCTTGACGCGGGAAAGCACAAGATCGAGATCGGCGGTCAGGGCAGCTATTATTTCGTGCTGTACGATACGGTTTCGTTCGGCTACGCGAAAATGCCCGATCTGCGCATTGAACCTGTGCCGGCTGACCGGCAGGCGACGCCGCAGACCATAGCGCTGATGCAGTATCTGACCTCTGTGTACGGAAAGCAGATCCTCTCGGGGCAGCAGGAGATCTACGGCGGCGGCCACGACGGCAACTACGAATACGAATTTGATTATATCAAGGACACGACCGGAAAGCTCCCCGCGGTCCGCGGCTTTGACCTGATGAACTACAACCCGCTTTATGGCTGGGATGACAATTCAACTGAGCGCATCATCGAATGGGTGAATGAGCGCGGCGGCATCGCGACCGTCTGCTGCCACTGGAATGTGCCGAAGGACTTTGACGGTTACACGCTCGGCGAACCGGTTGACTGGCAGGCATGCTCCTACAAGAACTATCAGGACTCCGGCAGCACCTTCAACACCGCGAATGTCATCAAGGAAGGCACAAAGGAACGTGCGCTCTTTGACGAAATGGTGCGGATGATCGCGGAGCAGTTCTCGCGGATGCAGGAGGCCGGCGTACCGGTGATCTTCCGTCCGCTGCATGAGGCGCAGGGCAATTATCATCGCTTCGGCGATTCCGGAACGGCATGGTTCTGGTGGGGAGACAGAGGGCCGGAGGTCTTCAAGGAGCTCTGGAAGCTGCTCTACACCGAGCTGACAGAAACCTACGGCATCCACAACCTGATCTGGGAGCTGAATCTCTACGAGCTCGAAAACTCAATGGAGTGGTATCCCGGCGCGGAGTATGTAGACATCATCGCGTATGACAAATACGAAGGCTCCCCGACCCGCTGGGGCAAGGATCCGGCGACATCGGTTTTCCTGACGCTGGTCGGTTATTCAGATGACACGAAGATGGTCTCGATCGCGGAATGTGACAGCATTCCCGATGCAGTCCGCATGAAGAATGAGGGCGCGTGGTGGCTGTATGTCTGCCCGTGGTACGACACCTATCTGACAGATGCGCAGTACAACGCAAAGGATTTCCTGAAGGAATTCTACACAAGCGATCTGGTCACAACGCTGGATGAACTGCCCGCCGATCTCTACGGCAGCGGCGAGACGCCGCCTGACTCCCAGACAAAGGGCTCTGAAACGACAACCGAACCGACGCAGAGCACGGAACGGCTGGTGCGCGGCGATGTGGATGTGAACGGCACGGTGCAGATCGCGGACGCTGTCATGCTGGCGAGATATCTCGCGGAGGACAGCAAGGTCGTTGTGTCAGCGGAAGGCAGATTCAACGCGGAGCTGGACGGGCAGGAAGGCCTGACATCCAACGATCTGGTTGAGCTCCTGATCATGCTGGCCGGCAGCTGAATATCATTCCGAAATATACGGAACCCGCAGGCGAAATACAGTCTGCGGGTTCTTTTTTTGCGGCATTCAAAAGGCGCTCCGTGCCTTGACAAATACCGGAAAGAGCGGTATAATAAGCACAAAGGAGGCGTATGCCATGATCAAAAAGATTCTTGCGAAATTCCAGTACAATGCCCCGGTGATCCTGACCTTCACACTGATCGCCCTGCTGGCGCTGCTTATCAACAATCTGACAAACGGATGGGCAAATCTGTACATCTTTTCCGTTTACCGCACAAAGCTCCTGAACCCTATGCAGTATGTGCGCCTGTTCACGCATGTGATCGGTCATGCGGATTATGCGCATTTGATCAATAACTTCACGATGATTCTGCTGGTCGGGCCGATGCTTGAGGAAAAATACGGCTCCAAAGTGATTCTGAAAATGATCCTCTTTACGGCCTGCATCACCGGCATCATTCAGATCGTCTTCTTCCCGAATGTTCGCCTGCTGGGTGCGAGCGGTATCCTCTTCATGCTGATCCTGCTCAGCTCGTTTGCCAATTTCCGCAAGGGCAGAATCCCGCTGACGCTGGTCTTTGTTGCGGTGATCTATCTGGCGGGAGAAATAGTCGCAGGGCTGTCCAATTCAGATGACAATGTCTCGCATCTGGCGCATATCATCGGCGGCCTGTGCGGCACCGCGTTCGGATGGTTCATGACAAAGCCGAAAGCGGAGACACCCGCCTCCGCGGATACGGCACTTCCCGGCATGAAATAACTCCGGTACCCTATGCGGTATCGCTCCGCGATGATTGATAATGGGGCTTCGCCCCAAACCCCGCTCAAGGGACAAATGTCCCTTGAGAATCCCGCTTTGAGCACACGAAATCCCCCGCCTGACGGTGGGGGGGTCGTGCGCCCATAATAAAAGTTTCGGTCAAGCCTTTTCAAAGGCTTGCGGGTTCTTAGGGCAGAGCCCT
>JAGDBX010000091.1 GCA_018110935.1 Oscillospiraceae bacterium | reverse complement strand
TACACACAGCTCGAGGATCCGGCCTTCTGGGACCCCGCCGCCTGGGAGGACCGGGGAGAAGACCGTTTCGGAATTACCGGCAAAGAGTATGCCTATGATTATGTCGGCTGGAAGGATCTTCTGAAGCCGGAGCAGTATCAGTAGATCGAAATCGACGGTCAGCGCTGTGCGAAGATCGACTTCACCGAACATACTGCTTACGTAAGGGTGCGCTGTCCTGCTGATCGCTGCCGTTATCTGTGTTGTCTCCGCGTGCATTATCATCACGAAGAAAAACAGGAAACATGAGGGCTGATCTGCCCCGAAAATACGCAAAGTGCGGCACTGCCGCCGGAAAGGAATTTGCTATGGAAACCGAACGCCTTTTGAAGTATGGATGCAACCCGAACCAGAAGCCTGCCCGCATCTTCATGAAGGACGGCAGTGCGCTGCCGATCACGGTGCTGTCGGGCAATCCGGGCTACATCAATCTGCTGGACGCCTTCAACGGCTGGCAGCTCGTCCGCGAGCTGAAGGCCGCGACCGGTATGCCGGCTGCGACATCGTTCAAGCATGTTTCGCCGGCTGGCGCCGCAATCGGCAGACCGCTCTCCGACACGCTGAAGAAGATCTATTTCGTCGATGATCTGGGTGAGCTCTCCCCGCTGGCCTGTGCCTATGCCAGAGCCAGAGGCGCGGACAGAATGTCCTCGTTCGGCGACTGGATCTCGCTCTCTGACGAGTGCGACGCGATCACCGCGACGCTGATCGCCCGCGAGGTCTCTGACGGCGTCATCGCGCCGGGCTACACCGAGGAGGCGCTCGCGATCCTGCGCACCAAGCGCAAGGGCAATTACAACATCGTGCAGATCGATCCGACATACGAGCCGCCGAAGGTCGAGCACAAGGAAGTGTTCGGCGTGACCTTTGAGCAGGGCAGAAACGATCTCGCGATCAACGAGGAGACCATGCTCTCGAATGTCGTCACGGACGCGAAGGATATTCCGGACGACAAGAAGTTTGACCTCATCCTCTCGCTCATCACCCTGAAATACACGCAGTCGAATTCCGTCTGCTATGTCAAGGACGGTCAGGCGATCGGCATCGGTGCCGGACAGCAGTCCCGCATCCACTGCACGCGCCTTGCCGGCCAGAAGGCGGACAACTGGTGGCTCCGTCAGGCGCCGCAGGTTCTGAATCTGCCGTTCCGCGATGACATCAAGCGCCCTGACCGCGACAACGCGATCGACCTCTACATCGGTGAGGATTACATGGACATCCTCGCGGACGGCGAGTGGGAGCGCGTGTTTACTCAGAAGCCGCCGGTCTTCACCAAGGAGGAGCGGCAGGCGTGGATCGCGAAGAACACCGATGTCTGCCTCGGATCGGACGCGTTCTTCCCGTTCCCGGACAACATCGACCGCGCCTACAAGAGCGGTGTGCGCTATATCGTCGAGCCGGGCGGGTCGATCCGCGACGATCTCGTCATCGCACAGTGCAACAAGTACGGCATCGCCATGGCCTTCTGCGGCCTGAGACTGTTCCACCACTGAGATGACCGTATATCTCATGCGCCACGGCGAGCCGACCTACCGCGACACCGCGGCAATGGGCCTGCCGGGCATGGGGGCAGAGCTCGGGCAGCTGACGGAGGAGGGGATCCGGCAGGCGGAGAACGCCGCAAAGGATCCGCGCATCCAAAACACGGACCTGATCGTCTCCTCACCCTACCCCAGAGCCCTGCAGACCGCCGCGATCGTCTCACGGGCAATCGACCGTCCGATCGAGGTTGCGGTCGGCATCTTTGAGTGGCTGCCGCGCATCGACTATACCGCGCCGTCACACACGGAGATCACGGAGGCGTGGAACGAATACAAGGCGAATGCCGGCGTTCACCGTCCCGGCGACAAGTATCCGCTGTGGGAAACGCATGAACAGATGCGTGCGCGTGCAGTCGGCGCGATTCAGCCCTTTCTCGCACGGAAGGACATCGGGACGCTGCTGATCGTCTGTCACGGCGGCATCATGCGCGCGCTGATGAATACGCCCGCGCTGAAAAAGATTCACTTCTGTGAGATCCGCGAACTGACCCCGGAAATGCTCATTGATCATGCGGGCGGGGAGTTTCCGCCGGCTATGACCTGAAGCCTGCGCTTTCTCATACGCTCCTCCCGTTTTCATCCAAAGCGGGATTCCAGAGGGATACCGTCCCTTTGGCGGGGTTTGGGGCAGAGCCCCATCATTAATCCATCAGAGATATCTCTGATCGAAAGGAATCGTTTATTATGAAGGTACTGGTAGTCGGCGGCGGCGGCAGAGAGCACGCCATCATCATGAAGCTCGCGGAGAGCCCGCGCGTGACGGAGCTGCACTGCGCGCCCGGAAACGGCGGCATCGCGAAATACGCGGAATGTCACCCGGTCAAAGCGACCGATCTGGACGGCATGCTCGCGCTGGCAAAGGAGCTCTGCGCGGACTGGGTGTTTGTCGCGCCGGATGATCCGCTTGTGCTCGGCATGGCCGATCTGCTGCGCGAAAACGGCTTCAAGGTCTTCGGCCCGTCCAAGGCCGCCGCGATCATCGAGGGCAGCAAGGTCTTTTCCAAGCACCTGATGAAGAAATACGGCATCCCGACGGCCAAATACGAGGTCTTTGACGACGCGGAGAAGGCGATCGCCTACATCCGCGAACAGGACACCTATCCGACGGTTGTCAAGGCGGACGGTCTGGCGCTCGGCAAGGGCGTGATCATCGCGCAGGACGAGGATGAGGCTGTCGAAGCCGTCCGGATCATCATGGAGGACAGGATCTTCGGCGAAAGCGGCTCAAAGCTCGTGGTCGAGGAATTCCTGACCGGACCGGAGGTCTCCGTTCTGGCCTTTACGGACGGCGAAACTGTCGCGCCGATGATCTCTTCGATGGATCACAAGCGCGCACTGGACCATGACCGCGGCAAGAACACCGGCGGTATGGGCACGGTCTCCCCGAACCCGTATTACACAAAGGAGATCGCGGAGCAGTGTATGCGTGAGATCTTCCTGCCGACCATGCACGCGATGAACGGCGAAAACCGTACCTTCCGCGGCTGTCTGTACTTCGGCCTCATGCTGACGCCGGACGGCCCGAAGGTGATCGAATACAACTGCCGCTTCGGCGATCCGGAAACGCAGGTCGTGCTGCCGATGCTGAAGACCGATCTGCTCGATATCATGGAAGCGGTGGAGGACAGAAAGCTCGAGGATCTGCCGATCTCGTGGAAGAAGGGCGCCTGCGCCTGCGTCATTCTCGCAAGCGGCGGCTACCCGGAGAAATACGAGACCGGAAAGGAGATCACCGGCCTTGACGAAAAAGGACAGTGCGCGGGTGCTGCAGTCTATCACGCCGGCACAAAGCTCTCCGAAGACGGGAAGTTCCTGACCGCCGGCGGCAGAGTGCTCGGCATTACGGCATCCGGCGATACGCTCCGTCAGGCGCTTGACGCGGCCTATGCCGCGGCTTGCGGGGTCTCGTTTGAGGGCGTGCATTACCGCCGCGACATCGGCGCACGGGCTCTTGCTGCAAAAAAATAAACCCGGATATCAGAAACGCCAAGGGAGGTGTGCCGCGTATGTCAAGAGCGAAGCCGCCGAAGCGTGAGCCTGCCCGGCAGGAACCGCCGCGGGAGCAGGCGGAATGGAAGTACACGCTGAAAGACTGCATGAAGCTCGGCCTGGTCGCAAATCTGCTGTTTGTCGCGTTCATCATCATCTGTCTGATCTATTATTATATCTTTGCCAGAAAGGGCAATTATGTCATTCCGTTTGAGACGATTGCCTACACGACCGAAGCGCTCGGATTTGCCCTGTTCATTCTTGCCGTTGTGCGGACAGACAAGCTGGTGCGCGCACGCGGGCTGATGAAGGTGCTTCTGCCGGTCTACATCGCCGTGGAAGTGATCCTGATGCTGCTGGAATTTGACCTGTTCATTCCCGTGTTCCCGTTCACATATTATAACGGGCTTTCCCAGTGGCTGATCATCGCACATGTGATGTTTTCGGCAGGCATCTCCCTTTCACTGCTCCAGATGGAGCCCGGAAACAAACGCCTGCAGGTCATTGTCGGCATCACCTGCGGCGTGATCCTCGCCGGTATGCTGACCGCGGCTTCCGGTGCCCGTGTTTACACCAGTATTCTGATCAACGCGTTCGCGTATATCTTCTTCTTTGCCGCGATGCATCAGCTGCTCCGGCTGGAGGAGGTGCAGGTGGACTGCCACGGCGACCGTGCGGAGGAGTCCAGCTTCTCGACGACCATGTTCACGGATTCACCGCTGCTGACGCTGCCTCCTGAAAAGCGCCGCCGTACATTCGGACAGATCGCGAAGGATGCCGCACGCCAGCTCAGCGCAGAAGAGCAGAGCGTTCTGACGGATGAGAACGAGCAGTTCCAGTATGAATTCGGCGTGGATGATGCGGATGACGACTTCGAAGACGGAGAAGACGAATGATCATCCCGGAAAACCCGCGGCTGCCCTATCTGCAGCAGAAGACCGCCGCGCTGACGGCGGAGCCGGGTGTCTACATCATGAAGAACCGGCAGGGAAAGATCATTTACATCGGAAAGGCCAAGAACCTCAGAAACCGCGTCACGAGCTATTTCCGCGATCACCCCGATCACACGGTCAAGACCGCGAAAATGGTCTCGCAGGTGCATGACTATGACTTCATCGTCACCGCCTCGGAATATGAGGCGCTGATCCTTGAGTGCTCGCTGATCAAGCAGCACAAGCCGCCCTACAACATTCTGCTCAAGGATGACAAGGGCTATCATTACATCAAAATCTCAAAGCCGCCCTATGCGCGCATCACCGCCGAGCTGCACATCACGGACGACGGCGGGACCTATCTGGGGCCGTACATGAGCGGCTTTACGGCAAGGCAGACTGTCAGCGCGGTCAACCGGATGTTCCGGCTGCCGACCTGCCGCAGACAGTTCCCCGAGAGCTTCCGGAAGGCACGCCCCTGCCTCAATTATCACATCGGGCAGTGCATGGGCGTCTGCCGCGGAACGGTCTCTGAGGAGGCTTACGCGGAGGCTGTCGCCGATGCCGTGCGCTTCATCAGAAACGGCGGAGACAGCACCGTTTCCGTGCTCGAGCAGCGCATGACCGCGGCGGCTGACCGTCTCGACTTTGAGGAGGCCGCGCGCCTGCGCGACCGCATCGCAGCGATCCGGAAGGCCGGCGAAAAGCAGGACATCATGGATGCCGTGCGCACCGATACCGATGTGATCGGAACGGCAGAGGCAAACGGCGAGACGGCTGTATCCGTGCTGATCTACCGCGGAGGACGTCTCTGCGATCAGCATTCCTTCACCGTGCCGGACGAGGTGCTTTCCGAACAGCTGCTGAGCGATTTTCTCATGCAGTATTACAGCGCGAAATCGGGGGAAGATCTGCCCCGCGTGATCCTGCTGGAGCGGCTCCCCGAGGAGCTGGAGCTGATCCGTGCGCTGCTCGCGGAGCGTGCCGGACGGTCTGTCTCTTTGGAGCTGCCGGAGCGCGGCACAAGGCGCCGTCTGCTCCTCAAGGCCAAGCAGAACGCCGCGGAAAAGCTCTCACTCTCCGCCGGACGGACCGGCAGGGAGCTGCAGGCGCTCGAAGAGCTGGCAAAGGTGCTTGGGCTTTCAAGGCCGCCCGCCCGCATCGAATCCTATGATATCTCCAATCTGTCCTCCGCGGCGATGGTCGCGGGCATGGTCGTTTTTGAAAACGGCAGACCGCTCAAGGCCGCATACCGGCGCTTCTCCGTCAAAGAGCAGCATGGGCAGGACGATTACGCCTCAATGCAGGAGGTGATCCGCCGCCGCATCGAGGAATATTACAAATGCAGGGACGATCTTGACGAAAACGGCGTGCCGAAAAATCAGTTCGGCATCCTGCCGGATCTCGTTCTTCTGGACGGCGGCAGGACGCATGTTCTGGCGATTGCGCCGATCTTTGCGGAAACGGGCTTTTCCGTTCCGCTCTTCGGCATGGTCAAGGATGAAAAGCACCGCACCCGCGCGATCGCGGCGGGCGGAGGCGAGATCGCCGTCAAGGAAAGCATGGCGGCGTTTCATCTGCTGACGCGCATACAGGATGAGGTCCACCGCTTTGCGATCACCTACATGAAGACAAAGCACAAAAAGCAAAGCTATGCGCTGAGCCTGACAGAAGTGCCGGGCATCGGCGAAAAGAAGGCGCAGAAGCTGCTGCTGACCTTCAAGACCCGTGCGGCGCTCAAAGGCGCGACTGCGGAACAGCTCGCGAAAACCGCCGGCGTGAATGCCGGGACCGCACAGAAGCTGTACGCACTGATTCAGGAACTGCCCGACGGCTGAACCCGCCGCCGGAAGATATATATTTACGCAGGAGGAGGGTACTTATGGAACCGTTGAAACTGCAGTCTGCCCTGCAGGACTACATCTGGGGCGGCACGCGGCTGCGCGATGAATTCGGCAAGGAGAGCAGCAAAGCGCGCATTGCCGAAAGCTGGGAGCTTTCCTGCCATCCGGCCGGTCCGGCCGTGATCGTCAACAGCGTCTACAAGGGCATGACACTGAAGGAATATCTGGAGCAGGACTGGTCCGCACGCGTCGGCGAGGGCGCGGCGAGCTTTTCGAGCTTTCCGGTGCTGATCAAGCTGATCGACGCGAATCTGGATCTCAGTGTGCAGGTGCATCCGGACGACCGCTATGCCCGTGAGAACGAGAACGGCGAAAGCGGCAAGACCGAGTGCTGGTATGTCGTGGACTGCGAGGAGGGCGCGGCGCTGGCCTACGGGCTGAACCGCGAGCTGACCAAGGATGAGTTCCGCGCACATATTCTGGACGGCACGCTGCTCGATTATGTTCGTCTGGTGCCTGTCCATAAGGGCGATGTCTTCTTCATTGAGCCCGGCACGCTCCACGCGATCGGCGCGGGCATTCTGATCGCGGAGATCCAGTCGAATTCCAACATCACATACCGTATCTATGACTACGAGCGGACAGACGAAAACGGCATTTCCAGAGAGCTGAATATCGAAAAGGCGGTCGCCGTGACAAAAACATGGTCCGCGCCGCCGCGCATGAAGCGCCCGCCGATGCAGCAGGACGGCTTTTCGAGCACGGTCATCGCGGACTGCCCGAACTTCACATCATGGGAATATCATGTGACGGAGCACGCGGACTTCCCGCCGAGCGAAGGGCTTTCCTACACGCATCTGCTCGTGACGGACGGCGAGGCCGCGCTCGTCTATGACGAGGGCGTGACCATGCCGCTGAGAAAGGGCGACTCGGTCTTTCTGCCCGCGAACTTCGGCGCGTATTCGGTCCGGAGCCGCGGCTGCACATTCATCAGCACGCGCACGCTGCCGAGAATGTGAATGATTCTACCGGCTGAGCCGGAATAAACGGAGGAACAAATTGCATGAAGTACTATGTAGGCATTGATCTGGGCGGCACGAATATCGTGGCCGGTCTGGTGGACGAGAATTACAACATTCTGGGCAAGGTCTCCCGAAAGACCAACCGCCCGCGCCCCGCTGAGGAGATCGCGGCAGATATGGCTGCCTGCGCGCTCGATGTCATCAAGCAGCAGGGGCTGACGACGGAGCAGGTCGAGTGGGTCGGCATCGGTACGCCCGGCATCGCCAATTCCGCGACCGGCATCATCGAATATTCCAACAACCTCGATTTCCACAATGTCCCGATCGTCAAGTGGATCTCGGAAGCGACCGGTCTGCCGGCATTTGTCGAGAATGACGCAAATGCGGCTGCCTACGGCGAATATGTCGCGGGCGCGGCAAAGGGCGCCAGAAACGCGGTCTGCATCACGCTCGGTACGGGCGTCGGCGGCGGCATCGTCATTGACGG
>JAGDBX010000090.1 GCA_018110935.1 Oscillospiraceae bacterium | reverse complement strand
TTCCCCGCGTTCTGTCCGGAGTGCGTCAAGTTCTGTGAAGGTGCCGTTGTCAAAGAGCAGGGCAAGGCGTTCCTTTGCAGTTGAACCGTTTGTTCCCATAGATACCGTTACGCATCCTTTCGTTTTCATTGATAGGGATTCACTGAAATCCATACGAAACTATTATATCATACTGCTTTCAAAAAAGCAAGTGTTTTTTTGCGGTGATTTTTGCAGAATCGGTGATGCGGCGGAGCGCGGCCGGAGTTTCCGCATTAAGAATAACCGGCGTTTTTTATCTCCTCTTGACGGATTCAGACCGACCTACTATAATAATAAAGGATGGCGAAGCCGTCTCAGTCTGTTGATAAATAGTCTCCGGCGGAATGAAATTGAGGGCACTGCCCTCAAACTCCCGCTTAAGGGCTACTGGCCCCTAAGAATCTCATTTTTTAGGTATAGTATAGATAGCACATATCTTCTGCTGTTTTATATAATGCGGGATTCCAAAGGGATCGTATCCTTTTGGCAGGGTTGGGCCGAGCTCGATCCCGATCATCGCGGAGCGATCCCTTTTTCGACAAGCTGAAGGGCCGGAGGTTTTCTGCCTCCGGCCCTTGTGCTTTCTGTTATTCCTTCAATGTGTAATATACAATTCGGACGGTGGCGTCAGGGGGGAATTGATCGCCCTTGGCAAAGCCGTCGTTTCCGTCTATTGAAATTTCGGCAATGTCTCCGACATCCTTTTGCAGATCACGCCAGTTGCCGCTGAGTTCCGGCTTTTCAACCGTTATGATGTTGGTAAAGCCAGCGTCCGACAGCTTGTTTTTGACAGCTTCATACTGTGTTCCGCGGTAGCCTTTTGCGCTGTCCGGAACGGCAATCCTGCCGGAAGCATCTTCGTTCTGAGCTGTCTGTTCTGCTGTGGCTTCGGCAGCGGCTGGATCCGGCAGTTCCGGCAGGTCAAACCGGATGCTGTAGTCTGTGATTTTTCCGGTTGCAGTCAGAATCTGCTCGATGACCGCTTCAGCATTTTCCAGAACGGTTTGCATGAAGTTATCTTTGTTGCGCAGAAACGCCGACTCTTTTTTCTGCTTGAGATCGGACATGAGTTCCGTATAATCTTGCATCGTGAGCGGCGCGAACTTCGAGGTTGAAACATCATAAAACTTAAAATCCTTTTCTTTCATCTCATGTGAAAGGATACTGGGCTCCGGCAGTTTGACTGTAATGGTGCGGGGTTCCTCGGTAATCTGATATTCTACGGCGGAAAAATCAATGCCCGCGCTGATGATGCCGCTGTATACGAAGACGAAATGGTTTGTCGTTCCCGGCAGTGAGATACTGAACAGCTCCTTGTGACGCTCATATTCATCGGCGTCGGTGTAATAATACTTCAGTGAAACAAGCTCTGATGCGGGCTTTGCGAGTTCTGTCAGCTCGGCAGTTGTGAGTGTTTCGGAATCTGTAGGTTTGAGTGCAGAAAGGTCTGGCCCATCACCGAAAACCATTGTTTTCAGCCCGCCGACGATGCCCCGTCCGGACAGAAATGCTCAGCAGATGAAGAGCACAATCGGAAGAACAATGACGGTCGCCAGCAGTTGCTTTCCGCTGAATTTCTTTTTCAGTGATTTGAATACAGATGTTTTTTCTGCCATGACTTGATACCTCCGTTTTTGTTGGTGAACTATGATGCGGACGAGTCACTTGCGGATTTTAGGAACCTGTATACTTCATATTCATTATAGGACAATATGTCCTAAAAGTCAAGCGTTTTCGACCTGTTTTCTGTTTTGAACAGAGCGCCAGGTTTGTTTTTGTGCAAGATGACAGTGTTTCAAAGAAGGACATATTGTCCTATTCTGGGAAGAAAAACGAAAGCGTCCTTTATAATATGTTCATAGCATCTGCAATAAAGGGGGCGGTTCTGTGTTTGTCCGAATCCGGAATCTGCGGGAAGACCATGACCTGACACAGCAGGCGGTTGCAGACTATCTGTTCTGCGATCAGTCGCTATATTCCAAATATGAACGCGGTCTGCGGCCGGTGCCGGTCGAGATCATTGTAAAGCTGGCGCTGCTGTATCATACCAGCACAGACTATCTGCTCGGTCTGACTGACCGTAAAGAACCATATGAGTGACCGCTGATCCTTGAGAGAAATCCCCGTCCTGCCGGACAGGGATTTTTTTGCTGTGCGGTCTTGCTTATTTTACCGGTTTGTGATATAATAATGATGGGTTCGCATAAGCGGCCGGACTGCATAGTGTCCGGAATCCCCCTTGATTGACAGGAAAAAACACACGAAATGAGGCGATTTTAAATATGAAGCTGATTTTTGCGGTTGTGAACGGAGATGACAGTGCAGCTGTCTCGAAGGCACTCTCCAAGCACGGATTCCGTGCGACGAAGCTTGCGTCTTCCGGCAGCTTTCTGAGCTCCGGCAACACCACCTTTCTCATCTGTGTTGAGGAAGATCAGATCGACGCCGTAATCGATGTCATCCAGCAGAAATGTCACCACAGAAAGCAGTTTGTCCCGTCCGCACCGACCTACGGTTCGCCCGTTTCCGGCACTGTTCCCGCGATGCCGCTTGAGGTTTCTGTCGGCGGTGCAACGATCTTTGTCACGAATATCGAACGGTTTGAAAAGCTGTGAATACAAACGGAATCCCTGAGGTTGCCGGAAACGCGGCGCTGCTGCGCGAGCTTCGTCTGATGAAGACCGGCGCGCATCTGCCGCACGCGCTGCTTCTGCACGGCCCTGCCGGATGCGGCAAAAAGCTGCTGGCAAAATGGTTCTCGATGCTGGTTCTCTGCGAGCATGCGTCTGAGGCTCCCTGCGGTATCTGCAGGAACTGCCGGCTCATCGCGGAGGAAGCGCACCCCGATGTGCTCTATGCGGAGCATTCCGGCAAAAAGGGCGGCTTTTCGGTCGATACGGTCCGCCGGATCCGCGGAGAAGCGGCGATCCTGCCGAATAACGGCGATATGCGCATCTTTTTATTTACGGATGCGGATGAAATGAGTATCCAGGCGCAGAATGCGCTGCTCAAATCTGTGGAAGAACCGCCCGCGCACGCCTGCTTTGTCTTTACGGCGGAGACGGTCGGAGCGCTGCTGCCGACACTGCTTTCCCGAATGACGGCGGAAGCGGTTTGTCCGGTCACAACTGCCGAATGTGAAGCAGAGCTCTGCAAAGCAGGTTTTTCCGCCGCGGAGGCACAGTCCGCTTCGGCACGCTTCGGCGGCAATATCGGAAAATGCCTGAATTATCTGCGCGATGCGGCCATGCAGCAGGCGGTTGAAACCGCTTCCGCGCTGACGGAAGCGCTTGCTGTGCAGAATGAATATGAAATGCTTCGGCTTCTGACTGCTTCGGCTTCCGATAAGGATACCCTGCGTCAGACGCTTTCGCTCTTTGATCTTCAGCTCCGCGATGCCGCTGTCCTTTCGCTCGAGGGCGATCTGCCTCGGCTCGGCTGTGACGCGCCCGCCGCGCGTGCGCTTGCCGCGAAGTATTCTCCGCGCCGGCTGATGAAAATGCACGGGGCGGTTACGGAGGCATTTGCGGATCTGGACGGCAATGTCGGAGCCGTGCTGACGGTCTCTGCGCTGACAGCGGCACTGATGGCCTGCTGATCACGCAAAAACTATATATTTGGATGGTTTGATACAATGGTTGAAATAATTGGAGTCAAATTCAAAAGCAGCGGAAAGCTGTACTTTTTTGAGCCGGGTGATCTGAATCCCGCCGAGGGCACTTATGTCGTTGTCGAGACAGCACGCGGCCCGGAATGCGGGGAGGTCGCTGCACGGCGTCATGCGGTTCCGGAGGACAGCATCACCGCGCCGCTCAAGCCGATTCTCCGCATCGCAACAGAAGCGGACCTGGAGATCCTTGAGAAAAACCGCGCGTTTATGAAGGAAGCCATGCATTTCTGCGAGGAGCGCGTCGAAGCGCGGGCGCTGCCGATGCGTCTGGTCGATGTGGAGTGCGGCTTTGACAGCAATAAGCTGATCTTTTATTTCACGGCAGAATCCCGTGTGGATTTCCGGGAACTGGTCAAGGACCTGGCACAGCAGTTTCACATGCGCATAGAGCTGAGACAGATCGGCGACCGCGACGAAACCAAGCTGCTCGGCGGTCTCGGCATCTGCGGCAGAGAATTCTGCTGCAAGGGATATCTGAGCAATTTCCAGCCGATCTCCATTAAAATGGCAAAGGAGCAGGGACTGGCACTCAACCCGACAAAGATCTCCGGCGCTTGCGGCAGACTGATGTGCTGCCTGCGCTATGAAAGCCCCGTATACGAGGAGCTGATCAAGCTGACGCCGAAGGTGGGCTCGACAGTGCTGCTTCCGGGCGATCCGCCGATCCGTGCCTATGTTATGGAGGCGAATCTCGTGACGGGCAATCTCCGTGTCAAGCCGGAAAACTCCGACACACCGGTCACGGTCAGCCGCGACAGTGTGGAGCGGCTGACAGACGCGAGCCGCCGCATGACAAAGGAGGATCTGCGCGAGAAGCGGGATCCCGCGGCAGCTCCGCAGCAGGCCGTCAAAGTGAAAAAGCAGGAGAAACCGGAAAAAACAGAGGCTGCTGAAAAAACGGAGAAGACGGAAAAGCCCGAATCCAGACCGGAAAAGGTGCGTCAGCCGCGTCCGGCGAAGCAGCCGCGTCCGGCAAAGCAGCACAGTGAGCGTCCGGAACGCAACGAGCGTGCTGAGCGTACTGAGCATTCCGCACAGCCTGCGGTTCAGCCTGCTTTGCGGACAGAATTCGGTGAGAACCGTCAGACGCGCAGCGTGCAGGTTCGGCGTGAACCGGTTCAGCGGCGGACGGCAGCTCCGATGCTCGATGATTTTACCGAACACCGTGCAGTCGTGGAACATCCTGAACGCGCCAGAGCAGCTTCCGAACGCACACAGTCCGAGGGCGGAAGCGAGGAGCGGCGGCATCATTTCCACCGCGGCAGACCGCGTCCGGAGGGACATCACACGGACGAACACCGCCAGAAGCCGAAGGACGGCGGAACAGAGTGAAATGCTGAGCGCAGGGGAGGAACGAATTCCGTTTGATCCTCTGCGCTTTTCTTTACTGCAGACAGAACGCTGCGGTAACCGGCAGCGTTTTGTATCAGATACAAAAAACGATCAGTGAATTTGTGCAGAATCACAATGCAGATTTCACAGTAATTTTTCTGAAATCAGTTGACTTTTGAGAAAAACTGTGGTAATATAATAGTAACTGTGGCAGTGTGTGCTCCGTTTGTGTGCATGTTGGCTGCCGATTCACTGAAATCCAAACAGAAGGGACAGTCGATTTACCATGTCAGAGCAATTCACCATGCTGAAAACCAATGAGGAGATCCGTCATCGGATTGCCGAGCTTGCCGCGGCCGTCTCGGACGATTACGCCGGGACCGCGACCGCGGAGAATCCGCTGCTGCTGCTCTGCACGCTGCGCGGTGCCGTGTTCTTTTCTGCAGACCTTGTGCGGAGCATCACGGTTCCGATCGAGCTTGATTTTCTGAAGGTTCATTCATATATCAACACTGAATCCGCACTGGAGCCTGTTTTCGATCTCGGAAAAGACATCAATGTCAGCGGGCGTCATGTTCTGATTCTGGAGGACATTGTTGATACCGGTAAGACAATGGCGGCTGTCAAGCGCCATTTCGAGGATAAAGGGGCGGCGTCCTTCCGCATCTGCACGATGCTGGATAAGCCGGAACGCCGTGTGCCGCAGTGTGCGGAGATCGTGCCGGATTATATCGGCTTCACGATCCCGGACCTGTTTGTGGTCGGCTGGGGGCTGGACTATAACGAAAAGTACCGCCTTCTGCCGGATATCATGGTCTATCATCCCGAGAGATAACCGCAGACCCGCCGCCCCTGATCTGAATCATTTTGAACCTGAAAGAAGCACTGTGAAACCGTTTGTCAAAAATCTTGACCGGCGGCTCGCTTCCGTCCGGTCCGGAAGGAGGAGGATTTATGCGGCGATTTTCGATTTCAGCTGTGCTGACCGGTCTGGCAGCGGCACTTACGGTGAATGCCGGAATTGCCGCAGTCTCCGCCGGAGCGGCTGACCGTCCGGGTGATGTCGATGAAAACTGCGCGGTCAGTGTTGCGGATTCCGTGCTTCTGGCACGCTACTGTTCCGAGGATCCCGAAGCGTGGGTGACCGTTCAGGGCGTCCGGAATGCCGACTGCAACCGGGACGGCCTTGTCACATCAGAGGACAACGGTGTTCTGATCGGCTATCTTGCGGGCGTGAACAATGATCTGGACCTGCCGCAGCAGGCAGAGGGGACGACGGCGCCTTCTGCGAATGAACAGACTGAATTCCCGGAAACAGATCAGACCGATGTTCCGGAGACAGAACAAACCACTGCGATCGAAACAGAGCAGACCTTTGATTCTTCGTTCGAGCTGACCGGCACGGAAACGGAGACGACTGTGCAGGATTCCGAAACAACGGCATCCGGTACGACCGCCGGTTCGTCTGTCCTCCCGACAGATGCGTCTGCGCTGATCGTCGGTGAACGGGTGCTCCCGCTCGGCCACGCGGCTGCGAATGTGCTTGGCTTTTCGGAGATCAAGGACATTTACGGCGATGTGACCGAAATACTGACGCTTGCTTACAACAGCTGTACGATGGACTTTTATGTCTTTGCTTCCGATCCGGCTGATACACTGATCATGTTCTCGCGTGACGGCATTGTCGTCGGGTATTATACAACGGGAAAGGAATACGTCTGCACAAATCTTTACACGATCACGGAATACCGTGACACGCATCCGGACGGAACAGGGGAGATGTACGCTGTGATGGCGCTGCATTCCAGTGCTTATCTCGTGGTGGATTCCGTTGCGGATCCGTCCGATCTGTCCGTGTTTGCAAAGCTCAATTATTATGTGACAAACGCGATCCGCGGCATCAACGGCCGGAATCCGCTGCGCTGGAATCCGCTGCTGGCGGAATGTGCCGCCGCGCATTCCCTTGCGCTGGCCTCGGTTCTGGACGGCGCGATCGGGCAGCCGCATCTGGATCCGGTGACCGGTTCCACGCCGACGGACCGCATCATCGCGGCGGTCGGAACACCCTGCAAACCGGTCGGCGAAAATGTGGACAAGGGCTTCCGGCATCCTTTCTCATCGGCGCATAAGTGGTATATCTCCACCGGCGGACACCGCGAGACGATGCTCAATGATAAATATACCGATCTCGGTGTCGGGTACGGCTATCTGCCGCAGACCAATATTTTTGGTACACAGGATTACGCGACGCTTGCCGGATGAATGTATATTATTCTCAATATATGCATAATATACATGAATATTTGATATATATCGAAAAATATACATTCACCCCTTGACAAATCCGAAAACAGGAGTATAATGTAAGTACCGCACGGCACACTGCCTGCGGTACTTTGTTTGTTTATTATATTACGGCGTGCGAAATGCCGCCTTCAGAAAGGAACGCTGTATCATGGCAGAGAAGAAAACACCGAAGAAGATTGTCCTCGCGTATTCCGGCGGTCTGGACACCTCCATCATCATCCCGTGGCTCAAGGAGACCTATCCGGGCTGTGAGGTCATTGCTGTTTCCGGCGATGTCGGACAGGGCACCGAACTGGACGGCCTTGAGGAGAAGGCGATCAAGACCGGCGCTTCCAAGCTCTATATCGAAGATCTCACCGATGAGTTCATCGACGATTATGTTTTCCCGACCGTCAAGGCCGGTGCGGTCTATGAGGGCAAATATCTGCTCGGCACTTCCTTTGCGCGTCCGATCATCGCAAAGCGCATCGCGGAGATCGCACTCAGAGAGGGTGCGGACGCGATCTGCCACGGATGCACCGGCAAGGGCAACGATCAGGTGCGCTTTGAACTGACCATCAAGGCATTTGCCCCGGATATGCAGATCATTGCACCGTGGAGAATCTGGAACATCAAGTCCCGCGACGAGGAGATCGACTACGCGGAGGCACATCAGATCCCGCTGAAGATTTCCCGCGAGACCAACTATTCCAAGGACAAGAACCTGTGGCATATTTCCCATGAGGGCCTCGATCTTGAGGATCCGGCAAATGAGCCGCAGTACAATAAGCCCGGTTTTCTGGAGCTCGGCGTTTCGCCGGAGCAGGCTCCCGATACTCCCACTTATGTCACGATCGACTTTGAAAAGGGCGTGCCGGTCGCAGTGGACGGCGTGAAGATGAAAGGCTCCGATATCGTGCGCAAGCTCAACGCACTGGGCGGCGCAAACGGCATCGGCATCACCGACATTGTCGAGAACCGTCTGGTCGGCATGAAGAGCCGCGGCGTCTATGAGACTCCCGGCGGCACGATCCTCTATTACGCACACGCTGCACTGGAGACCATCACACTTGACAAGGCAACCGCCAGAGTCAAGGAGCAGCTTGCACATCAGTACGCGGATCTTGTCTACAACGGACAGTGGTTCACTCCGCTCCGTGAGGCGCTGGACGCATTCGTGGAAAGCACGCAGCAGACTGTCAACGGTACGGTCAAGCTGAAGCTCTACAAGGGCAATATCATCACTGCCGGCATCACCTCGCCTGACACCCTCTACGATGAAGAGGTCGCGACCTTCGATGAGGACGATGTCTATGATCAGAAGGATTCCGCTGGCTTCATCAATCTGTACGGTCTGCCGATCAAGGTCAGAGCGAAGCTCAACCAGAAGCGCGGCAAGTAATTCAGAAGAACGGTCAGACAGAAAGGGCGGCTTTCGCAGGTCGCCCTGTCTGTTTTTTCCCGTCAAGAGGAATTTGATATGAGCGATTTTGAGAATATGCAGCACGAAAAGCGCAATCCGAAGCACTCCGATCTGATCGCGTTCTGGTCGCCAGGGCTGCAAATCTATGCAGTCTCCGTGCTGAAGAATTACAGCTTTATGTATTACTGCGATTATTATGAGATCGCCAAAGAGACCTATGACCGATTTGAGGAGCCGGATTTTGACCCGCCGCGGGGCAGACTGCTCTTTTCGGAGGCTCCGGTCGGCTGCCGGCGGACCGCGGAGCAGGATGCGATCCGCGAACGGTTTTACGGAAGGTAAGGAAGGATAACGATTATGGCAAAAATGTGGGCAGGCAGATTTTCAAAAGAGGTCGATGAGACGGTCAACGCGTTCAATTCCTCGATCTCCTTTGACGGCAGAATGTACCGGCAGGACATCCGCGGCAGCGTCGCACACGCAACGATGCTTTCTGACTGCGGCATCATCCCGAAGGACGATGCGCAGAAGATCATCGCCGGACTGAAGGGCATTCTCAGTGACCTCGATTCCGGTGCACTTGAAATGGATCCGACGGCAGAGGATATTCATATGTTCGTCGAGGCGGAGCTGACCAAGCGCATCGGCGATGCGGGCAAGCGGCTCCACACGGCGCGTTCGAGAAACGATCAGGTTGCGCTCGATGTCCGCCTGATCCTGCGCGACGAGATCGCGGAGATCAGAGTGCTGCTGAAAAAGCTGCTTCAGACGCTTGTACAGCTTGCGGAGCAGCATACAGAGACCATCATGCCGGGCTATACGCATCTGCAGCGTGCACAGCCCGTCACGCTCGCGCATCATCTGCTCGCCTATGTCTGGATGCTGCTCCGCGACGACGGCCGCCTTGCAGACACCGCAAAGCGCATGAACTACTGCCCTTTGGGTGCGGGTGCACTGGCCGGTACGACCTACCCGATCAACCGGCACCAGACAGCGCGGCTTCTGGAATTTACCGCACCGGTGCCGAATTCGCTCGATGCAGTGTCTGACCGTGATTTCTGCGTTGAACTGGCAAATGCGCTCTCGCTGCTGATGGTGCATCTTTCCCGCTTCTCGGAGGAGATCATCCTCTGGTGCTCGTGGGAGTTCAAGTTCATTGAGCTGGACGATGCCTACGCGACCGGCTCCTCGATCATGCCGCAGAAGAAGAATCCTGATGTTACCGAGCTGATCCGCGGTAAGACCGGCAGAGTCATCGGTGACCTGACGACGCTTCTGACGATGCTTAAGGGCATTCCGCTTGCATATAATAAAGATATGCAGGAGGACAAGGAAGCGGTCTTTGACGCCATCGACCAGGCAAAGCTCTGCCTGAAAACCTTTGATCCGATGCTCGCCACGATGCGTGTCAATAAGGAGAATATGCGTGCCGCCGCCGCGAAAGGCTTTATCAACGCGACAGACTGCGCGGATTATCTCGTGAAAAAGGGCCTGCCGTTCCGTGATGCCTACAAGATCACCGGTACACTGGTTGCACGCTGCATTTCGGAAGGCCTGACGCTCGAAACACTGCCGCTCGCTGCATACAGGGAAGCCTGCCCGCAGTTTGATGAGGATGTTTATTCAGCGATTGCGCTGGAGACCTGCCTGAACGGCCGAATCTCCGAGGGCGGTCCTTCCGCCGAGGCCGTTGCAGGGCAGCTTCGGCTCGCGAAACAGGCGATAGAGGCTCTGAACGCATGAACTTCAGAAAGATCCGTTATATATTCCTTGCGACTTTGATCGCGTTTATCATCTGGGCAGCCGGCGAAGCGCTGCTGATGTTTGTTTTTCCTGAATCCGGTCTGACTGCCGCACGCGTCTGGGTCATTTCAGTGATCGTGCTTGCATGTGTCTGGAACTGTGTCCATTTTTACCGTGAGGAGAAGAAACAGAGAGAGGACAGGGAGAATGAAAACTACAAGAGTGTATATTGACGGACAGGCAGGCACGACCGGTCTGAGACTGCGGGAGCGGATTCAGAACCGAACAGACATCGAGCTGCTGACGATTGACCCTGCAAAGCACCGCGACACCGCGGAGCGGGCGCGCCTGATCAATGAATCCGATGTGACCTTTTTCTGTCTGCCGTCCAACGCGGCTGCTGAGGCTGTTACGCTTGTGCAGAATCCGGATGTGCGCATCATTGACGCTTCGGCGGCACACCGCACAGATCCGGAATGGGTGTACGGATTTCCGGAGCTTTCTGCGGAATACCGTGAAAGGATCCGGACTGCAAAGCGTGTTGCCGTTCCCGGCTGTTACGCCTCCGGTTTTGTTTCTCTTGTCTATCCGATGATCCGCAGCGGTCTGATGCCGCCGGATTATCCTGTGACCTGTCACGGCGTCGGCGGATATTCCAGCGGCGGTAGAGAAGTAATTGCCCGATACGAAAGCCCTGACCGTCCCGCTTCCTATGATTCCGCGAGACTGTATGCCCTCGGTCAGAAGCACAAGCATCTGGCTGAGATGCAGAAAATTCCCGGCCTGAGCTTTACACCGATCTTCAATCCGATCAGATGCACGCATCATTCCGGCATGGCAGTATCAGTTCCGCTGTATACCCGCCTGCTGAACGGGCAGCCGGGTGCTGCGGAGATCCGCGCGATGTTTGCAAAGCACTATGCGGGACAGCGGTTTGTCAGGGTGTGCGAGCTTTACGGTGACGATGTGCTGGAAGAGCGTTTTCTTCCCTCTAATACGCTTGCGGGTACGAATATGCTTGAAATCATTGTCTTTGGCAATGATGAGCGCGTTCAGCTTGTTGCCAGATTTGATAATCTGGGCAAAGGCGCGTCCGGCGCGGCAATGCAGTGCTTCAATCTGATGACCGGCGCACCGGAGGAGACCGGACTTGTCTGATACCGAAAGAAAGTGAATGAAGAATATGAAAAAGACGAAAGTATATATTGACGGACAGGCGGGAACGACCGGCCTGAAGCTGTTTGAGCGAATCAAGGACAGAACGGATATCGAGCTGCTGACGATTGACCCCGCAAAGCACCGCGACAACACGGAGCGTGCGCGTCTCATCAACGCTTCCGATGTGACCTTCCTCTGCCTGCCGGATGCCGCATCTGTTGAGGCAGTATCCTTCGCGGAAAACCCGGATGTGCGCATCATTGATGCATCGACCACACACCGCACGAATCCCGACTGGGCATACGGCTTTCCGGAGCTCTCCGCTGCACACCGTGAGAGAATTCTGACGGCGAAGCGTGTGGCCGTTCCCGGCTGTTATGCCTCCGGCTTTGCGTCGCTTGTCTATCCGATGGTGAAAAGCGGCATGATGGCGCCGGATTACCCCGTCACCTGCCATGCGGTCTCCGGTTATTCCGGAGCTGGCAAGGCCGCGATCGCGGTTTACGAATCCGATGACCGCCCCGCCGAATTTGATTCTCCCAGACAGTACGCGCTCGGACAGACGCACAAGCATCTGCCGGAAATGCAGAAGGTCTCCGGTCTGACCTACGCGCCGGTGTTCAATCCGCTGGTCTGCGATTATTTCGCCGGCATGGTCGTTTCGATTCCGCTGCACCGCCGCCTGCTGAACGGACAGCCAGACGTGGAGGAGATCCATGCGATGTTCGCAAAGCATTATGACGGACAGCGTTTTGTCAAGGTCCGTGAGATCGGCGGCGCGGATGTGTTGGAAAACGGTTTCCTGCCTGCCAACACACTGGCCGGCACGAACCTGCTGGAGGTGTTTGTCTGCGGCAACGACGAGCGGATCCTTCTGGCCGCACGTCTTGATAATCTCGGAAAGGGTGCGTCCGGTGCGGCACTGCAGTGCTTCAACCTGATGACAGGCGCACCGGAAGAAACAGGCCTTGTCTGAAATGAAATCTATCATCAGCGGGATCCTGCTGATGCTTTGCGGCGCGGCCCTCGCATTCTTCGGAAACCGCCCGCAGTCCCTGATCCCTTCCAGAGCGTTTTCCGGTGACCGGAGCAGAAAAATCCTCTGCACGGTTTTCGGCATCCTTCTCGCGATGAGCGGGGCAGCCTGCATTATTCTGCGCGGCAGAGCGCAGGGATGAATTCGGAATGAAACAGAGGTAAAATGAATGAAATTACAGAGCTTTTCGGAATTTCCCTTTGCAGAGGGCGGTATCTGCGCAGCAAAGGGCTTCAAAGCAAACGGCGTCTGCTGCGGACTGAAGCATCAGGCCCTTCCGTCAGACGGCATTTCGGAGCAGAATCTCGCCGCCAACGGCGTGGAGCCGGAGGGCTCTGAGATTGACATCGCGCTGCCCGATGAGACCAAGCAGAAAAACGATCTCGCCATGATCGTCTCGGATACGGAATGTGCGGCTGCCGCCGTTTACACTTCGAACAAGGTCAAGGGCGCGCCGCTTCTTGTGACTAAGCAGCATCTGAAAAACGGCAGGGCAAAAGCCGTGATCGTCAATTCCGTCAACGCAAACACCTGCAATGCCGACGGCATGGAAAAGGCGGCCGCGATGTGCGAACTGACCGCAAAGGCACTCGGCATCGAAGCGGATGATGTGGTCGTCGCATCGACAGGCGTCATCGGGCAGCCGCTTCCGATCGAACCGATCGCGGAGGGGATCCCGAAGCTCGTCAAGGGACTTTCCTACACCGGAAATCTGGAAGCAGTCCACGCGATCATGACGACGGATACCCGTGAAAAGGAGGTCGCTGTTTCGTTCAGCGTAGACGGAAAGACCTGCCATCTGGGCGGTATGCTCAAGGGCAGCGGCATGATCTGCCCGAACATGGCGACAACACTGACCTTCATCACGACCGACGCGGCCGTTTCGCCTGAAACGCTCCAGATGGCACTCAGTGATGTGGTCCGCGTAACACTGAACCGTGTTTCCGTGGACGGCGATATGTCCACGAATGATATGGTGCTTGTGCTGGCAAACGGTATGGCGGGCAATGAGGAGATCCGCCGCGACAGTACCGATTACAGAACTCTTCGCGATGCGCTCTATGTGGTCATGCTGAATCTTGCCAGAATGTGTGCTGCGGACGGCGAGGGTGCGACCAAGCTGATCGAATGTGTTGTCTCCGGTGCCGATAACGAGGCCGTTGCCGCAGCCGTCGGCAAAAGCGTCATCATGTCAAATCTGTTCAAGGCCGCTATCTTCGGTGAGGACGCAAACTGGGGCAGAATCGCCTGCGCGATCGGCTATGCGGATGCGGATGTGGATGTGACGCGCATTGATGTTGACCTTGCCTCTGCAAACGGCAGAATCCATGTTGCGGAGCAGGGCTTCGGCGTGCCGTTCTCTGAGGAGGAGGCCAAAACGGTTCTCTCGGCTGATGAGATTCAGGTTCTGATCGCACTGAACAGCGGCAACGCATCCGCCTGCACATGGGGCTGCGATCTGACCTATGAATATGTCCGCATCAACGGCGATTACAGGAGCTGAAGGAGCAGATGAACATGGAGAAAATGGAAATTCCGGAGAGCATCTCCACGCAGGTGCGTTCACAGGTTCTGATCGACGCGCTGCCCTATATCCAGCGCTACAATCAGAAAATCATTGTCGTCAAATACGGCGGCAACGCAATGACGAACGAGGCGCTCAAGGAAGCGGTCATGAGCGATATCGTGCTGCTGTCGCTGGTCGGCATCCGCGTCGTGCTGGTGCACGGCGGCGGCCCGGAGATCAGCGATATGCTCGGCAGACTGAACATCGAGAGCAAGTTCATCGGCGGTCTGCGTTATACCGACGCGGAAACAGCGGATGTTGTGCGCATGGTGCTGGCAGGCAAGGTCAATAAGGAGCTCGTTTCGCATCTGACCAGACATTCCGGTCAGGCGATCGGCTTTTCCGGCATTGACGGCGCGCTCCTGCAGGCGAAGAAAAAGGAATCAAAGCCGGATCTCGGCTTAGTCGGCGAGATCACGGGCGTCAATACGAAACCGATTGAGATCGCGCTGGACAATGGCTATGTTCCGGTCATTGCGACAGTGGCCTGCGGCCCTGACGGTCAGGTCTACAATGTCAACGCCGATACCGCGGCAGCCGCGATCGCGGCGGCACTCGGCGCTGAAAACCTGATTCTTATGACTGATATTGCCGGTCTTCTGCTGGACAAAAACGATCCCTCCACGCTGATTCCGTCCGTCAACATCAGCGAGGTGCAGAACCTCAAGCGGCAGGGCGTCATTTCGGGCGGCATGATCCCGAAGATCGACTGCTGTGTCGAGGCAATCCGCCGCGGCGTCAGAAAGGCCGTGATCATTGACGGCAGGGTACCGCATTCGATCTTAGTGGAAATCTGCTCGAACGAGGGTGTCGGCACGCAGTTCCTGAGCGTGTATTGATATCAGAAAAGGTGTGATGACTATGAATATTATTGAGGCAACCGATCAGTTTACTATGAAAGCGTTCGGCAGGATCCCGCTGGTTGAGGCGTCCGGTCACAACTGTACCTGTACCGACGAGAACGGCAAAACCTACATCGACTTCGGCAGCGGCATCGGCTGCAATGTGCTCGGATGGTGCAATGACGCGTGGACGGATGCGGTCTGCGCACAGGTGAAGAAGCTCCAGCACACCTGCAATTACTACTACACCGCTCCGCAGGCGGAGCTTGCCGAAAAGCTTGCTGCCGTGACCGGCATGAAGCGGATGTTCTTCGGCAATTCCGGCGCGGAGGCGAATGAATGTGCCATCAAGGTCGCGAGAAAGTACAGCTCTGACCGCTACGGCAAAAACCGCGGCACGATCATCTCCCTTGTCAACAGCTTCCACGGCAGAACGATGGAGACGCTCGCGGCGACCGGACAGGATGTGTTCCATCAGTATTTCTACCCGTTCCCGACCGGTCATGTCTTTGCAAAGGCCAATGACCTTGACGATCTGAAATCAAAGCTCGACGGAACGGTCTGCGGCATCATGATCGAGGTCATTCAGGGCGAAGGCGGTGTCTGCGCGCTCGACAAAGACTATGTGCAGGCTGTCGCGAAAATCTGTGAGGAGCAGGATATCATCCTGATCATCGACGAGGTGCAGACCGGCTGCGGCAGGACCGGAACCTTCCTTGCGCAGGAGCAGTTCGGCGTAAAGGCAAATGTCACGACGATGGCAAAGGCCATCGGCGGCGGCCTGCCGATCGGCATCTGCCTTGTAGATGAAAAGTGCGAGGATGTCATCACACCCGGCACACACGGCTCGACCTTCGGCGGCAACCCCGTTGTCTGCGCAGGTGCGGTCGCGGTTCTCGATCAGATCACGGCAGAGGGCTTTCTTGATTCCGTAAAGGAAAAAGCCGCATATCTGCGGGCAAAGCTTGCCGAGATTCCGGAGATCATATCGCTTTCCGGCATCGGTATGATGATCGGCATGACGCTCAGAACAAAGGATGCGCATGATGTCATGCTTGCGGCAAATGACGCGGGTCTCCTTGTGCTGACTGCCAAGGAAAAGCTTCGTCTGCTGCCGCCGCTGACGATCACAAAGGACGAAATGGACGCCGGACTCGCCATTCTGCGGCGTGTCCTTGAGGCCTGATAATAACAGAAAGGACGAACGATATGAAGCATCTTCTGAAAATGCTGGATCTCTCCGCGGAGGAGATCATCGATCTGCTGAACCTTGCAGATCAGCTCAAGTATGAGCGCAGCCACAACATTCCGCATCCGCATCTTGCCGGAAAGACGCTCGGCATGATCTTCCAGAAGGCCTCAACGCGCACCCGCGTTTCCTTTGAGACCGGTATGGTGCAGCTTGGCGGCTATCCGCTGTTCCTCTCCTCGCATGATCTTCAGATCGGCAGGGGAGAGCCTGTTCAGGATACCGCCCGCGTTCTGTCGCGTTATCTGGACGGCATCATGATCCGCACCTTTGCCCAGCAGGAGGTCGAGGATCTTGCAAAGTTCGGCAGCATTCCGATTATCAACGGCCTGACTGACTTCTGCCATCCGTGTCAGGTGCTTGCCGATCTGATGACGATCCGTGAGTACAAGGGCAGCTTTGACGGCCTGAAGATGTGCTATATCGGTGACGGCAATAACATGGCGAATTCGCTGATCGTCGGCGGTCTGAAGGTCGGCATGCAGGTTTCCGTTGCCTGCCCGGCAGATTATCAGCCGGATGCACAGGTGCTTCAGTTCGCGAACGCAAGCGGCAAATTCACGATGACCGACAGCCCCTTGCTTGCAGCTGAGAACGCCGATGTCATCTTTACGGATGTCTGGGCTTCTATGGGACAGGAGGGCGAGGCCGAAAAGCGCCGTATTGCCTTCAAGGGCTATCAGGTCAACGATGAGGTGATGGCAGCTGCACACTCTGAATGCATGGTGCAGCACTGTCTGCCCGCGCACCGCGGCGAAGAGATCACCGAAAAGGTCTTTGAGTCGCACGCAAACGAGATCTTTGACGAGGCGGAGAACCGTCTGCACGCGCAGAAGGCCGTCATGGTCAAGGTCATGGGCTGAACAGCAAAACGCAGCGCCCCTGCAGGTAAAGATTGAACCTGCGGGGGCGCTTTTTCTGTCAAAGCGTTCTTTCGGGAGGAGAGAATGCAGAGAAACATGGGGATAACCGAATCAGGCAGATACACTCTCGCAAATCACGGGTTGAAATTATTTTCAAAATGTGCTATAATCATAATAATTGAACTGGAGGAGGAAACACGCATGAAGCAGCTGACCGTCGGAATCATGGCGCATGTCGATTCCGGCAAAACAACTTTAGCGGAAGCGCTCCTCTTTCATACCGGGGAGATCCGGAAACGCGGCAGAGTCGATCACGGCGATTCATGGCTTGACACGGACGCCATTGAACGCAGCCGCGGCATCACGATCTTTGCTCATCAGGCGTCTTTCCCGCTCGGAGAACGGCTCGTCACGCTGCTGGATACGCCCGGCCATGTGGATTTCTCCGCAGAAACCGAACGCACCATGCAGGTGCTTGACTGCGCCGTGCTCGTCATCAGCGGAACGGACGGCGTGCAGAGCCATACCAGAACGCTCTGGCGGCTTCTGGCCCGTTACCGGATTCCTGTGATCCTGTTTATCAACAAAATGGATCTGGCTGAAAAAAACGAAACCGCACTCATGCAGGAACTGCAGGCGAAGCTCTCGCCCTGCTGTGTGCAGTTTGACACAGATGAAGACGCTCGGTGCGAAGCGGCAGCCGCCTGCAGCGAGCAGATGATGGAAACCTATCTTGACACCGGAATGATTCCGCCGGAGATGCTCCGCGATGCTGTCAGAAAGCGTGAAGTATTCCCGTGCTGCTTTGGCTCCGCGCGGGATATGAAGGGTGTTCCCGCTCTGCTCGGGATTTTAGATGAATATGCCGCGGAAACCGAACGCCTGCCTGAATTCGGCGCGAGAGTGTTCAAGATCTCCGTGGACGCCAAGGGCAGCCGGCTGACCTTTCTCAAGGTACTGGGCGGCACGCTCAGAAACCGTGCTGAACTGACCTATCAGAATGCCGCCGGAGAAACGCTGACGGAAAAGATCACCGGCATCCGGTTCTATTCCGGTGCGAAATATATTGCCGCGGATGAAGCGGAGACCGGTGCGGTCTGTGCGGTCACCGGGCTTTCGGACGCCTTTGCCGGACTCGGCATCGGCGCGGCCGCTCAAGCGGCCTCTGCACAGCTGACGCCTGTCATGCGGTATCAGGTGCTTCTCCCGCCTGACATTTCGCCGGTCACTGCGCTTTCACAGTTCAGGCAGCTGGAAGCCGAGGATCCGCAGCTCCATGTGCTCTGGAATGAGCATCTTCGTGCGCTCTATGTGCAGCTGATGGGAAAAGTGCAGCTTGAAGTGCTTACCAGGCAGATCGAAGACAGATTCGGTTATGCCGTCACCTTTGACAGTGGCAGCGTGACTTATCGGGAAACGATTGCGGAGCCGGTGGAAGGAGTCGGACATTACGAACCGCTCAGACATTACGCGGAGGTGCATCTGATCCTGACACCGCTGCCTGCGGGAAGCGGTCTGCAGTTTGAGACACACTGCTCCGAAGACGCGCTTGACCGGAACTGGCAGCGGCTGATCCTCACGCATCTGGAGGAAAAAGAGCATCTCGGCGTACTGACCGGATCGCCGATCACGGATCTGAAACTGACACTGGTCAGCGGAAAAGCGCATCCCAAGCATACCGAGGGCGGCGATTTCCGACAGGCGACTTACCGCGCCGTCCGGCAGGGACTCCGTTCCGCGCAGTCTGTTTTGCTGGAGCCGTATTACGATTTCACATTGGAGCTTCCCGCAGAGGCACTCGGACTCGCCATGACCGATCTCCCGCAGCGTGCGGCTGAATTCAGGCCGCCGGATTCCGACGGCATTCACGCGGTCATCACCGGCAGTGCGCCGGTTTCGGAAATGAATGATTACGCAGCCGAGATTCTGAGCTATACGAAAGGCCGTGGAGAACTGTCGCTGTCGTTCGGCGGATACCGTCCCTGTCATAACGCGGAAGCCGTCATTGAAAAGATCGGTTATGACGCGGACAGTGATCTGGAAAACTCCGCTGATTCCGTGTTTTGTGCGCACGGTGCCGGTTTTCTGGTCAACTGGGCGGAAGTGCCGCAGTATATGCATCTGCCCTCTGCGTTTCGTACCCACCGGACGGAATTTGAAGAGGAGACCGTACCGGTTCGCCGGCCGCAGTTTTCCGCAGCGGGCGATGATGAGCTGATGGCGATCTACGAGCGGACCTACGGCAAAATCGGCGGCGATACCCGCAAGGCGATGCGCCGTGATCCGAAGACGGAGCTGGATCCGTCGGTTTCCGTCTCTGCGCCGATGCCGAAGGGCAAGGAATATCTGCTTGTGGACGGTTATAATATCATTTTTTCGTGGGAATCGCTGAAATCGCTTGCAGCAGAAAGCCTGGAATCTGCACGCAGCCGTCTGATCCACCTGCTTTCCAATTATCAGGGATTCAGAAAATGCGAGGTGATTCTCGTCTTTGACGCCTACAAAATCAAAGGGCACGCGACAGAGATCATCAGGGAACAAAACATCAGTGTCGTTTATACAAAAGAAGCAGAAACCGCCGATTCCTACATCGAGCGCGTCACACATCAGCTGGCGAAGGATCACCGTGTCCGCGTCGCGACTTCTGACGGGCTGGAACAGATCATCATTCTGGAAGGCGGAGCCATCCGCATCTCCGCAAGGGAATTTGAAGCGGAAATGCGGCAGACCGAGGCGGAGATCCGCGCTCTGATCGGAGGAAGCAGATGAAGGACGACCGAAAGCCGAAACGCGTCTATTATCACACGCCGCACACAGGATGTCTGACATATTTTGAGATCCGCGGTGTGTTTGATCCGGATCAGGTCACCGAACTGCTGCGTCTGGCACCTGAACGCATCCGTCGGATCGGCGACCGCCGCGGTGACGGCAAAAAGCATGAAACGGCGATCTGGCGTTACGGTTCGTGCATCGAATACGAAAAGGATACTGCGAAGCAAATGCAGATGACGATCGCCGCACTGGTGCCGAAGGCTGATCTGCTCCGGAAAATACGGCTTATGAACCGTGTTTCCATGACGCTGAAAGTTGTGCCGATGGTTCGGTTTGATGAACCGTCCCCCAGTCTCGCGCCGTCTATGCAGGTTATGCGTTTCTGTCTTGAGACCGGTACCGATCTGAAAATTGATCTCTATGTCAGCTGTCCGGATCATTTTACGGAAGATTCGAACGACTGATGCGATACAGTAAAATGAAAACAGGAGGATAAGAATATGGAATCCTATCAGGGCAGTGCAGACTTCATCGCAGTCTGCTCCGCGGCGAAAAACCGCACAGCAGCTTCCAGAATCATCCGGCAGCTGCAGTCTGAGAAACTCCGCGTCTGGGTTGCTGACAAGGGCTTCAACGCGCAGCGCAGAGAAGACCTTGAGCGTCTCAGCCAGTGCCGGACGGCACTGATCCTTGTTTCAAAGCAGTGGCTTGCTGATGAAAACTGCGTCAATCAGCTCAGGGCGGCGTCCGCGCTGGAGCGGCAGACGGTCCTGCTGTTCCTGGATGAAACCGACCTGAACGGCGTCGAAACGGTGCAGTCTGCGCTGAACCGCTCCATGCGCATGATCAGCTATCAGCAGGATTCGGATGAGTGGGTCAAGGAACTGAAGACCCTTGACTGCGTCACAGACTGTCTTCTGCAGGACAGTGAACAGCCGGAGATGAAAAAAGTCAGCCTCCGGAGCTTTTTCAGGCGTTGACTGTTTCTGACGATATATCCATATCATATTTCATACGAAAAGAGGAAATTCCCATGGCTCAGAATTATCAACCTTTTCAGGCGTCGATGCTTGCGCTCGGGCAGGCACCGTCTGTGATCCGCGAGACATTTGAATACGGCAACCGCCGTGCCGCTGAGATCGGCAGAGAAAACGTCTTTGATTTCAGCCTCGGCAATCCGAGTGTTCCCGCGCCGGATAGCGTACATGACACGATGCGCCGGCTGATGGACGAAACCGATTCCGTTCTGCTGCACGGCTACACATCGGCGGTCGGTGCGGAGCCGGTACGCTCCGCAATCGCCGCAGATATCAACAAGCGGTTTTCGGCAGGCATTTCCGCGGGAAATATATACATGACCTGCGGTGCGGCCGCCTCACTGACCGTCACGCTTCATGCGGTGCTCTGCCCCGGAGACAACTGCATCGCGTTTGCGCCCTTTTTCCCGGAATACCGCGTCTTTGTCGAAGCGGCAAACGCTGATCTGACCGTTGTTCCGGCAGATCTTGACAGCTTCCAGCTCAATCTGGACGCATTTGAAAAGCTGGTCAATGCGCAGACAAAGGCGGTCATCATCAATACCCCGAACAACCCGACAGGTGTGGTCTTTACCGAGGCGAATCTCAGAAAGCTCTGCGATATTCTGCGCGCCAAAGAGGCGGAGTACGGACATCCGATCTATCTGATTGCTGACGAGCCCTACCGTGAGCTGGTCTATGACGCAGACACGGTTGTGCCCTATCTGCCGAATCTCTATGATGATACTTTTGTCTGCTATTCGTTCAGCAAATCGCTTTCGCTGCCGGGTGAGCGTATCGGCTATATTGTCGTTTCCCCGAAGATGAAAGACAGCAAGCTCGTATATGCCGCTGTCTGCGGTTCCGGCAGAGCGCTCGGCTTTGTCTGCGCGCCGAGCATGGCACAGCGCGTGGTTGCCGATAACCTCGGCAGAACCGGCGATCTGTCTGTTTACCGCAGAAACCGTGACCTGCTCTATAAAGCACTCACCGAATACGGGTATCGCTGCATTTATCCGGACGGTGCGTTCTATCTCTGGGTGCAGGCGCTGGAGCCTGACGCAAACGCCTTTTGCCAAAAGGCACGCGATTATGAGCTGCTCATCGTGCCGTCAGATTCATTCGGCTGTGAGGGCTTTGTCCGCATCGCTTACTGTGTGACAACTGAAATGATCGAGCGCAGCCTGCCTGCTTTCAAAAAGCTCGCGGAAGCTTACGGCAAATAAAACAGAAAACGAAAGCCTCTGCCGTCAGGCAGGGGCTTTGTTGTTTGAGAAATGAATCACGGCGTATTGATGAATACCGGGCTGTTCCCATAACCGCCAAAGGGACACAGTCCCTTCGGAATAACAGCTGTTTCACACAAATACCGAAGGCTCCGCATTGGAGAGCAGCAGTCCTGCGTTGTTTTTGACACGGCGGTAGATCCCAGCCGGCAGGCTGCGCTGAATAAACCGCATCGCTTCGGTGAACCGCAGCGGCGCGTTGATGTCTCTTCCGCCGGTAGCGACAAAGTGCGTCAGCTGATTTGCCAGCAGATACAGCGACAGACGCCGCTGCTCGGGCACAAGCAGGCCGTTGATCGAGATCTGCAGCAGCATGCCGTTCTGCCGCAGCGTCAGCCAGTCTTCCAGAGACCATTCATCATAACAACGGTCACTATCCACAGCAATCAGCGAAAGCCCGCTGACGATCCGCAGCCGTGTCAGCGTCTCGCAGAATTCCTCTGTGACCGGCTGCTTGGGCAGATCAACCAGCAGATAATCGGAGCTGCCGATCACGAATCCGGAAAGCTCACGCATATGCTGCAGACAGTAGGAGAGGGGCATTACTGCAGCTCCGACCAGATGCGGCATCTGACGGTCTTCATTGACAGCATTGATCCATGTGTCCCGCTTTGCGAGAAACTGCTCCGGTGTTCCGCAGAACTCCGGCTGATAATACGGCGCGCAGACAGCCGTCTTGATGTTGCTTTCCTGAAATACAGCAAGGCGCTCATCCGCTGCCGCCTCATCCAGCACTGTGCCGTCCGCAGAAGGCACACCGGGAAGCAGGTTTGAATAGACATCAACATAATAATTCATATCCCAGCACACCTCCCCAAAGTATCACTGCTTTCATTTTAGCACAAATATGAAAAGATGTCAACAATTTGCCTGCATTTCTTGGATGAAACCGCATTTTTTGCACAGATGCAACGCGAAACGGCAATTTCTGTCAACAGAAGCGCCCGCTGCAGATAACCTGCAGCGGGCGTTCTGAATAAAAGCATTACTTGTTGAGATTTGCCTCGATCTGATCGAGCACCTCGTACAGCTTCTGCGGAATCTTTCCGCCCTTTGCCGCGATGTCCTCGTCATAGTATCTGCGCATCTCCTTGATTTCCGCCTTCCAGAGATCCTTGTCGACTGCGACAAGTTCCTTCATGCACTCCGGAGAAACCTCATCCTCGATGCCCTCAAGGCTGATGTCTTCCGGATTCGGCAGATAGCCGATCGGTGTCTCGACTGCGTCAACAGTGCCTTCGCAGCGCTTGATGATCCAGTCCAGAACTCTCATGTTGTCGCCGAAGCCCGGCCACATGAAGTGGCCCTCGGCATCCTTCTTGAACCAGTTGACATTGAAGATCTTCGGTGCCTTGTCGCCGAGGATCTCGCCCATTTCGAGCCAGTGTGCCCAGTAGTCGCCGACATTGTAGCCGATGAACGGCTTCATGGCCATCGGGTCATGACGCAGAACGCCGACTGCACCTGCTGCTGCCGCAGTGGTCTCGGAGGAGACAGCAGAACCCATGTAGGTGCCGTGTGCCCAGTTGAAGGACTGATAGACCAGCGGAGTCGTGGAAGCGCGTCTGCCGCCGAAGATGATCGCGGAGATCGGCACGCCCTGCGGATTGTTGAACTCGGGGCTGATGCACGGGCAGTTCTCTGCCGGCGCGGTGAAGCGGCTGTTCGGGTGTGCGAGCGTCAGATGCTTGCCGTCCGGACCGACCTGTGCGCAGTATTCCGGACCGTTGACCTTTGCGCCCTTCCACTCGGTCGCATCGACCGGCGGCTCCTTGGTCAGGGACTCCCACCACGGGGTGTTGTTGGAATTGTCGATCGCGACATTCGTGAAGATCGCGTTCTTCTTGGTAGAAGCGAGCGCGTTGAAGTTGGACTTCTCGTTGGTTCCCGGCGCGACGCCGAAGAAGCCGAATTCCGGATTGATCGCGTACAGTCTGCCGTCCGGGCCGGGCTTCAGCCAGGCGATGTCATCACCGACGGTGAAGACCTTGTAGCCCTTTGCACGGTAGCCTTCCGGCGGAATCAGCATTGCGAGGTTCGTCTTGCCGCAGGCAGACGGGAACGCAGCACAGATGTACTTGGTCTCGCCGTCCGGCTTCTGCAGGCCGAGGATGAGCATATGCTCAGCCATCCAGCCCTCGTTCTTTGCCTGGTAGGAAGCAATGCGGAGCGCAAAGCACTTCTTGCCGAGCAGAACATTTCCGCCGTATGCGGAGTTGACGGACCAGATCGTGTTGTCCTCCGGGAACTGGACGATGTAGCGGTTCTCCGGATCGACATCTGCCTTGGAGTGCAGGCCGCGGACAAAGTCGTTGGACTCGTCGCCGAGGTTCTTGAATGCCTGCGTACCCATACGGGTCATAATATTCATGTTCAGAACAACATAGATCGAATCGGTGACCTCCACGCCGACCTTTGCGAGCGGAGAGCCGATCGGGCCCATGCTGTACGGGATGACATACATGGTTCTGCCCTTCATCACGCCGTCATAGAGCGGGGTGAGCTTGGCGTACATTTCCTTCGGATCCATCCAGTTGTTGGTCGGACCTGCGTCTTCCTTTCTGCGGGAGCAGATGAAGGTGCGGTCCTCAACACGCGCCACATCGTTCGGGCGGGTGCGGTGATACAGGCAGCCCGGATAGAGATCCTGATTCATCGGATAAAGCTTATCCGGATGACCGTCCGGAAGGGCAGTGACCTCAGCGATGAGCTGGTCAAGCTGTGCCTTGGAGCCGTCGATCCAGACAACCTGATCGGGCTTGCACAGTGCGATCATTTCATCGACCCACTGATTGACATTGGGATTCTTTGTCAGAGACATATTGCAAACCTCCTGATAGAAAATTGAGGAACAAATCCACGACTATCATTATACGAGAATTTGACGGAATTGTCAAGTCCCGTATTGCGATATTTTTCAGTGCCTTCCCGTGCGGGAGCCGTCTGCTCTGTCTGCTTTTGCCCGATATGCGCGGCACCCCGGAATTCTCCATGTTGCGCCGCAGGGATTTTTTGTCAGTTTCGCTCAAAACTGTCGGCGGAAAGCTTGACATAACAGGCGAATTATGCTATAATAAATGCATCGAAACAGACTGCCGCAGGGCGGACTGATGCGGTAAATTCAAGAAAAGGAGCACCGGAATATGGCAGATGAAGCAGCACGCGCTCACGCGCTGAAAACATTTGAAATTCTCTGCAAGGCACTGGATTCTCACGAATGGAAGTATGACAAGAATGAAGAGGGACTGGTAATTGACTGCGGCGCACGCGGCGACGATCTGCCGATGCCGGTCAAGATCCGCGTCCGCGAAGACCGTCAGCTTGTCTGTCTGGTCTCGCATATTCCGATCGAGGTGCCTGAAAACAAGCGCATCGAAACCGCTGCTGCTGTCAGCATGGTGAATTACCGCCTGCTGAACGGCTGTTTTGAGTTCGATATCCAGAACGGCAGACTCTTCTTCCGGATGTCCACCGGCTTTATGGGAACTGTCCTGAGCGAGGAGGTTTTTTCCTACATGCTCTTTGTCTCGCTGCGGATCATTGATGATTACAACGACAAGTTTGAAGCCCTGGCAAACGGAACGATCGGTCTGGACGCGTTCCTGCCGCAGGATCAGGAATGAGAAGGGGAGGTAACGGCAATGGCTGACAACAAACAGATTCTCGCACAGCAGGTTTACGGAAAGCTCATTTCCGCACTGACCTCCAGAGAGTGGACCTACGCCCGCGACGATGACCGGATGCGCGTGCAGTTCGATGTGAGCGGCGACGATTTCCCGATGCGCTTTGTGATGATTGTGGATGCGGAGCGCCAGCAGATTCGTCTGCTCTCCCGTCTTCCGTTTGAGATGAGCGAAAGCAAGCGGATGGAGGGCGCTGTCGCGACCTGTGTTGCGTCGTTCATGCTCCCGGACGGTAATTTTGACTATAATGTCGAAACCGGTGAGATCGGCTTCCGCGTCACCCATGTGTTCATGGACAGCGATATCAGCGAAGAGGTCCTGCAGTACATGATCTCATGGTCCTGTGCTGTTGTGGACAAATATAACGACAAATTCTTTGCGATCGACAAGGGCTATCTGACACTTGACGATTTCATTGCCGGCGATTCATAACCGCCTGACCGATTGAGAACAGATGCCGCGCAGCTTTCTGTGCGGCATTGCTTTTGATTTCTGAACGGCAGAAGCGGGGCTTTTCTGCGTCCGCGGAACCCATCATGCGAAAACGGGAGGTGTCTTTCTTGCGGCTCAATCCGAACTGTATCCGTCTTGAGCAGAATTATCTGTTCTCAGAGATCGCGCTGCGTGTCCGGAATTTTCAGGCAGCGCATCCGGAGCGTGAGATCCTGAGCCTCGGCATCAATGATGTTACGCGGCCGCTTGCGCCCGCTGTCTGTGATGCTATGGCAGAGGCATCCCGTGAGATGCAGCGCGCAGAGACCTTTCACGGCTACGGCGCGGCGGAGGGGGAGCTGTTTCTGCGTGAGGCGATTGCCGGATACTATAAACAGCACGGCGTCAGCGTGGATGCGGAGGATATTTTTATCGGTGACGGCGCCAAAAGCGACCTCTCCAATCTCTGCGACCTGTTCACGCCGGACTGCACGGTGCTTCTCCCTGATCCGGTCTATCCGGTTTTTTATGACACAAGTGTCATGGCAGGGCGAAAGATCCTGTTCTCACGCGGCAGCCGCGAAAACGGCTTTCTGCCGATGCCGGATGATACTGTCCGGGCGGATCTGATCTATCTCTGCTCTCCGAACAATCCGACCGGCGCTGTGTATTCCCGCGCACAGCTCCGCCGATGGGTAGAATTCGCGCACGAGACTGGTGCCTGCATCATCTTTGATGCGGCCTACGAAGCGTATATCCGCAGCGCATCGCTCCCGCGCAGCATCTTTGAGATTGCAGGTGCGGAGACCTGTGCGATCGAGATCGGCTCCTTTTCCAAAATGGCGGGCTTTACAGGTGTCCGATGCAGCTGGATGATCGTGCCGCGCGCGCTGACGGAGAGCGGTCATTCGCTTCAGAAGCTCTGGCGCCGGCGGCAGTCCACGAAATACAACGGAACCTCTTATGTTGTGCAGCGCGGCGCTGCGGCTGTCTTTACTCCGGCAGGGCAGCGTCAGGTGCGCGGTGATGTGACATACTATATGGAAAATGCCGGCCTGATCCGGAACGCACTGCGGCGCGGAGGCGTTTTCTCGACCGGCGGCGAACACGCGCCCTATGTCTGGATGCAGTGTCCGGGCGGCGCACGCTCATGGGACTGCTTTGACAGCCTTCTGTCCCGTTACGGCATAGTGTCGGCGCCGGGCGCGGGCTTTGGTGCAGGCGGGGAAGGCTGGATCCGTTTTTCGTCCTTCGGCAGTCTTGAAACGACGAAAAAAGCTGCGGAAAAGCTGGCCGATATCGAATGGGATTCGTTCGCGGTTTTTGCGGGCGGTCATATCTGATCTGAACTTTATGTTTATTCAAAATCACAGAATCCGCTTCGTTCTGACGGGGCGTTTTCTGCTTTTTGATACAGTCTGCTCCACTTGATTTTTCATGCGGCATCTGATATAATGGAAGTATCGGGACGCGAGGTTCCGGCATAAGATTGAAACCGGCTGAAGACCGGACAGGAGGATGCTATGATTGCACTCGGAAGTGACCACGCGGCAGCGGATCTGCGCCGCATAGTCAGGGATTATCTGGACGAAAACGGCTATGATTACACGGACTGCGGTACCGATGAGGCGCCGAGCGACTATCCGGTCATTGCGGAAAAGGTTTGCCGCATGATCCAGCGCGGGGAAGCGGATACCGGTATTCTGCTCTGCGGGACCGGCATCGGGATGTGCATGGCGGCAGGCAAGCTGCACGGCATCCGTGCGGCTGTGTGCTCCGAAACATACAGCGCAAAATTCACCCGCCTGCACAATGACGCGAATGTGCTCTGCATGGGCGCGAGAGTGGTTGGCCCGGGGCTTGCCGCGGAGATCCTGCACGCTTTTCTTGATACGGATTTCGAGGGCGGACGGCATCAGCGCCGCATCGACATGATTGCGGAGCTTGAAAAGAAGCCGGAATAATCCTTCCGGAACAGAAAGAGAAACAGAAACAGACCCGCACAAAGCGGGCACAGGAGGATACCATGAAGAAAAACAGAATCGGCGCGGTCTGCGCCGCCGCGGCCATGCTGTGCACCGCGGCACAAAGCATCCCTGTCTCTGCTGGTGCGGAGACACTGAAGATCGAATGTGAGAGCGGAACGCTTTCCCGCTGCGAAAACCCGCCGATCACATGGCAGCAGATTGACGAGGACGGCTTCGGCAATGTCTGCGACATGACCGGATGGTCCGGTGAGAGCTATGTCTACATCGACCAGAAGGGCGCTTCCGTCACCGTTACCGTTGACATCGCAGAGGACGGGTACTACGGGCTCGGCATCGGATATATCCAGTGCTTCGGTTCTCCGGAAAACCCGAACAAGACACAGTATCTGCTCGTCAACGGCGAGAGCCAGGGCGAAGTGCTGTTCCCGTTCAATTCCGGAAAGGGCTGGGAGGAGCTTCCGGCCGGCTATGTGCATCTGAAAAAGGGCAGCAACACAATCACGATCGAGAGCTACTGGGGCTACACATTCCTTGATTATGTCACGGTTTCGCCTGCCCCGTCCTATCTGACGAAACTGGAACCGGCCGCGGCGCCCTGTGATCCGAAAGCGAGCCCGGAGGCCAAAAAGCTCTACGCTTATCTGCGCAGCGTGTACGGAAAGCATATCATTTCCGGACAGCAGGAATACTGCGGCTCGCACTGCTACAACAAAAACGCCTACGAATCGCAGGGGAAGCCGATCAATTATTTTGAGGACAATGAGGCGGAATTCACCTTCCTTGAGGAGCTGACCGGCGAACAGCCGGCGATCCGCGGCATCGACTTCCTGTTCTATAATACCACGCAGCCGTATTTTGACGATGCGCCGGAGCGTGTTGTCGCGTGGTACAAGGAAAAGGGCGGCATCCCGACCGTGACCTATCACTGGAATGTCCCGACAAACGGCAAGGACAGCAAAGATGCTGCGTTCTATGTCGAAAAGACAGGCAATACGCCGTTCACGAACTTCAGCATCACGAATGCCGTAACCGAAGGCACATGGGAGCACGGGAAGGTCGATGAAGATCTGGCACTGCTTGCCGAGCAGCTCGGCAAAGCGCGTGACGCCGGTGTCCCGATCCTGTTCCGTCCGCTGCATGAGGCGGAGGGCGGATGGTTCTGGTGGGGCGCGGAGGGCGCTGAGCCCTGCAAAAAGCTCTACCGCTATATGTGGGACAAGCTGACGAACGAATACGGTCTGCACAATCTGCTCTGGATCTGGACCGGTTCGACCTCTGCTTACGCGGATGACTGGTATCCCGGCGATCAGTATGTCGATTTCATCGGCTGTGACAAATACAACGCGATCAACAACAGCGAGCCGAACCCGAGTGCAATCTCCGCGACCTTCTATTCCATGGTCGCGCAGACGACCGGTCAGAAGATGGTTGTCATGAGCGAGAACGACACGATCCCTTCGCTGGACAACCTGACGGCTGACAAAGCGGCATGGCTGTATTTCTGCCCGTGGTATCAGCGCTACCTGACCGAGCTGAATGACCACAACGAACTGAAAAAGCTCTATCAGAGCGATTACTGCATCACACTGGATGAGCTGCCGGACTGGAACACTTACGATCCGGAGCTTCCGGATGTCACTCTGCCGGATGAGACATCGACCTCAACGTCTGACGAATCTGTCACCGGCGGAGCTTCGGCCTTGCTCCGCGGCGATGCGGACTGTGACGGCAAGGTCGGCATTGCCGATGCCGTGCTGCTGGCGCGCTACTGTGCGGAAGATCAGGCAGCGGTCATGACGCCGCAGGGAAAGGTCAACGCGGAGTGTACCGGAGACACCAAGCTGACTTCAGACGATATCGCAAGACTTCTTCAGTATCTTGCGGGAGCGCTCACCAAAACAGAATTTGAACAGTGACTGTCAGAATGAACAAAAATCAACGAAAACGCCGCCTGTTTTTCTCGGGCGGCGTTTCCGCCGATACTTGACAAACGCGGTGAAATCCGGTATAATGATAAAGCCGCTTGTGTCCGGTTGAAGCCGGAGTATGCCCCTATGAGGCACACACCGCACCGGAGCGCAGCGAGATTATGGAAAAGGCAGGTGCCAGAAAACCATGTATGCAGTCATTTTGACAGGCGGTAAGCAGCTGAAGGTCGAGGAGGGCAGTATCGTCCGCATCGAGAAGCTCGCGGCTGAGGCAGGCGATACCGTGACCTTTGATCAGGTCGCCGCTGTCGGTGATGATGCCGGTCTGACCGTCGGTGCACCGCTCGTTCAGGGCGCGTCCGTCACCGCAAAGGTTCTCACCAACGGCAAGGGCAAGAAGATTCGCGTCTTCACCTACAAGCCGAAGTGCGGTCAGAAGAAAGCACGCGGTCACAGACAGCCGTTTACGCAGGTTCGCATTGAATCCATCACGAAATAAGTCACGGATGCAGATCAAAGCGGATTTTGTGCGGAAACACGGGCTTTTTTCGGGCTTTTCCGTTTCGGGGCATGATGTGGCTGCGGAGGACACCGGAATCTCGGTGCTCTGTGCGGCGGTCTCCTCGGCGGTTCAGCTGACCTGCAACACGCTGACGGAATGTTTCGGTGTTCCGGCAGATGCTGTGCAGGTGATTCCGGCAAAGAACGCACAGAATCAGATCACAGTCCGGCTTCCTGAGCCGGATCCCGTGCAGTCAAAGCTCATTGAGGGGCTTCTGCTGCATCTGAATCTGCTCTCGGAGGAAAGCGGCGGCGCACTTCGCGTCACGGTTTCCGGGCAGTGATGCAGCACCAAACAACCAAAATCTAACACGGAGGTGCATTTCAGATGATCCGTATCAGTATGCAGTTCTTCGCCCACAAGAAGGGCGTCGGCTCTACCAAGAACGGCCGTGATTCCGAGGCAAAGCGTCTCGGCGTCAAGCGCGGTGACGGTCAGTATGTGCTCGCGGGCAATATCCTCGTCCGTCAGCGCGGTACCCACATCCACCCCGGCAACAATGTCGGCATCGGTTCGGATGACACGCTGTTCGCAACGATCGACGGCAGAGTCAAGTTTGAGCGCTACGGCAAGGACCGCAAGCGCGTCAGTGTCTACGCTGTCGAGCAGTAAGCTTCGTTTCGCAATGTAAGAGACGGTGCAAATCCCCTTGCTGTTCCGGCAGGGGGATTTGTTTTGATAATGAGGTGAATGATCATGTCCATGTTTGTCGATCAGGCGCGCATCCGCATTGAGGCAGGCAGAGGCGGTGACGGCGCAGTCAGCTTTCACCGCGAAAAATTCGTGGCGGCAGGCGGACCCGACGGCGGAGACGGCGGCAAGGGCGGCGATGTCGTCTTTGTTGCAGATGACCACGATTCCTCGCTGATTGCATTCCGCTATCAGCGCAAATATATTGCTGAGAACGGGCAGCCCGGTGCGGCAAAGCGATGCACCGGCAAAAGTGCGCCCGATCTTGTGATTAAAGTGCCGCGCGGCACGGTTATCCGGGAGGCAAAGTCCGGCAGAGTGCTGGCGGATATCTCCGATGACGAGCCCGTCGTTCTCGCAAAGGGCGGCAAAGGCGGCAAGGGCAATCAGCATTTCGCGACGTCTACCAGACAGGTTCCGCGGTTTGCAAAGCCCGGTTATGACGGCGAAAAGTATGATCTTGTTCTGGAACTGAAGCTGCTGGCAGATGTCGGTCTGGTCGGCTTCCCGAATGTCGGAAAATCGACACTGATCTCTGTTGTATCAGCGGCAAAGCCGAAAATCGCGAATTATCACTTCACGACGCTGGAGCCGGTGCTTGGCGTCGTGCGGATGGATGCGGAACGCTCCTTTGTCATGGCGGATATCCCCGGCCTGATCGAGGGCGCCGCCGGCGGTGCGGGTCTCGGACATGATTTCCTGCGCCATGTGGAGCGCTGCCGTCTGATCGTCCATGTGCTGGACTGCGCGGGCAGTGAGGGCAGAGATCCGATTGATGATTTTGAAAAGATCAATCTGGAGCTCAGGAACTTCTCGGAGGATCTGAGCCGCTGCCCGCAGATCGTCGCTGCGAACAAATCCGATCTGGCCGATGAGGAGCAGATCGAACGCCTGCGTCAGTACATCGAAGACAAAGGTCTTCCCTTCTTCGTGATCTCCGCGGCAGCGGTGCAGGGCGTGCAGCCGCTGCTCAACAAGGTCTATGAAGTTCTCCAGACGCTTCCGCCGGTCAAACGGTTTGAGCCTGAAGCTGCACCGATGCCGACTGAAGAGGATGCTAAACGCTTCACGGTCACGGTCGAGGACGGCGTTTATGTCGTTGACGCACCGTTTATGGAGCCGATCATGCGGACGGTCAATCCGGACGACTGGTCTTCGCTGCAGTATTTCGAGCGCGTGCTGCGTTCAAGCGGCATCATTGACGCGCTGGAGCAGGCCGGCGTACAGGAGGGCGATACCGTTGCGCTCAACGGTTTCGAGTTTGACTATGTCGATTGATACGCTTGCGGCTGCCGCGCCGCTTGAACCGGCTGAAGCACAGCAGTACAGTCCGCTTGCGCTTGCGTTTTTAGGAGACACCGTTGATGAGGTTATGGTACGCGAGCAGATTCTTCGCGAGGCCAACCGTCCCGCGCGTGATCTCCACACGCTGGCCGTTGCGCATGTCCGCGCAGCCTATCAGGCGGACGCTGCACTGCGGATTGCAGACCAGCTGAGCGAAGAGGAAGCGGAGATTTTCCGCCGCGGACGGAACGCGAGCGGCATCAGCGTGCCGAAGCACGCGACACCGGCCGATTACAGAAAGGCAACGGGCATTGAGTGCCTGTTCGGATATTTATTTTTATGCGGACGCACCGCGCGTCTTCGTGAGCTGTTCCAGACGGTTTGGTCTGACAGCAGCGCTGAGAACGCGGAAGCTGAGGCAGAGTAAGGAGGATCATTATGTCGGGACATTCCAAATGGAATAATATCAAGCGGAAAAAAGAGGCGACCGATGCCGCGAAAGCGAAGATCTTTACGAAGATCGGAAGAGAAATGATGGTCGTGATCCGTGAGGGCGGCGCAGACCCGAACAACAACAGCAAGCTGCGTGACCTGATCGCAAAGGCGAAGGCCAACAATGTGCCGAACGACAACATCGACCGCCTGATCAAGAAGGCTGCCGGCGACGGCGACAAGAACAGCTACGAGAGCATGGTCTACGAAGGCTACGGCCCGAGCGGCGTGGCGGTCATCGTCGAGTGCCTGACCGACAACAAGAACCGTACGGCGGCAAATATCCGCCATTATTTCGACAAGTTCGGCGGCAATCTCGGCACAAGCGGCTGTGTTTCCTATCTGTTTACGCTCAAGGGCGTGATCGTCATCGAGCATGACGGCGAACTGGATGAGGACAGCGTGCTGGAGGATGTCATGGAGCTGGGCGGTGATGATATGACCTATTCCGAGGACAGCATCGAGATCGTCTGTCAGCCGGATGTGCTGCATGATCTGCGCGAGGGTCTGACCGCAAAGGGCTATCTGGTCGTTTCCGCAGAGGAGGAGCAGGTGCCGGGCACTTATGTCGCGCTGACAGATGAGGAGCATCTCAAGAAGATGGGACTGCTGCTGGAGCATCTGGAGGATGATGACGATGTCCAGAATGTCTGGCATAACTGGGATATGCCTGACGAGGAATAAGCGGTTTTTGCCGGAAAAACAGCGAAATCTTCCCCGTTTCACGGGATGCAGTTGGTCAAAGTGCTGAAAACCGTTCCGAAACATCGGAAAATGCTTGCATTTTTGCGGGAAATGTGGTATAGTATTATAGTACAAAAGATGAAATCAAGAAAGGCCGGAAACAAATTCCGGTCTTTCGTTTTGCAGAGCATGATTTTATCCCGATCAGAAGGAAAGGGTCCGCGTCTTTCCGCGGGCGTCAGGTGAAAAGATGGTATGAAGCTGAAAAAATTCGGCGGAACGGAAAGCCGGGTCTATGAGCTCGTGCGGCCGATCGCAGAGGAGCTCGGCCTGATCGTCTGGGATGTCCGGTTTGAGAAGGAAGGCGCGCTGTGGTATCTGCGCGTGCTGCTCGATCATATGGAGCGTCCCGTGAACATCACGGACTGTGAGCAGGTGACCAGACCGCTCAGCAAGCTGCTGGATGAGCAGGATCCGATCCCGCAGAGCTACACGCTTGAGGTCGGTTCTGCCGGACTGGAGCGCGAACTGATCCGTGAAACGCATTTCGGCGCCTGCGAAGGCAGCCCGGTCAAAGTGCGGATGATCCGCCCGCTGGAGGACGGCACAAAGGATCTCAGCGGTACGCTGCTCGGCTGTGACCGAGAGCAGATCACGCTCGGCACGGCCGACGGAGAAAAGAATCTTCCGCTCTCGGGCATTGCGTTTGTGAAGCTCGCTGATTTTGATGAGGAGGAGGTCCGCCGGGCACAGGACAGCGCGGACAAGGCTTGAAAGACAATTCCGGTGCCGATGCTGCACGGAGTTTGTGATATTGAGAGGAGTACAGGTCATGGAAAAAGATTTCTTTGAGGCACTGGCGGATCTCGGCAGCGAGAACAGTGTCGATCAGGGGGTGCTGGTCGAGCGCATCTCCGCAGCGATGCTCAAGGCCGCGCAGAAGGCATATCCTTATGCCGAGGATGACGACATCCGCGTGGAAATTGATCCCGCGTCGCGCCGCTTTGACATTTACATGAAAAAGAGCGTCGTGGAGGGCGAGCCGAAGACCGATTACGAGGTCAGCCTTGAGCAGGCGCGGCTGCACGATCCTGACTGTGAGCTCGGCGACCTTGTGGAATGTCTGCTCGATCCGGTGAAGTTCGGCAGAAGCATTGCGCAGTTTGCCAAGCAGAGCATCCGCGGCGATCTCAGACAGATCAACCGCGATCAGATCCTTGAAAAGTTTGAGGACAAGGAGCATCAGCTGATCACTGTGCGCGTCACGCAGGTTGATCCCGCACGCGGAACCGTCACAGTCGAATACGACCGCACGGAGCTGTATCTCTCCCGCAGCGAGCAGCTCTTTACGGAAACCATTGTGGACGGAAAACCGACGCGTGTTTATGAGCCGCTGCATGAAGGCGATCTCATCAAGGTCTATGTGACGACCATCGCCAACCGCACCAAAAAGCCGATCGTCCGCATTTCCCGTGTAGACCGCGGATTTGTGGAGCGTCTGCTGGAGCAGGCGATCCCCGAAATCGCGGACGGCACGATCGAGATCCGCGCGATCTCGCGCGAGGCTGGCTTCCGCTCCAAGGTTGCCGTCTGCTCCAATGACGAGAATGTCGATCCGGTCGGAACCTGCATCGGCGAGCGGAGCTCCAGAATCTCCGCTGTCGTGAAAGAGCTGCACGGCGAAAAGATCGATATTATCCGCTATTCCGAAGATCCGGTTGAATTCATCGTCAACGCGCTGGCACCGGCCAAGGTGCTTTCCGTGACGATCGAAGAAGGTGAAACCCCGACGGCAAAGGTGGTTGTGCCGAATGCCGAGGCGTCGCTGGCAATCGGCCAGAAAGGCCAGAACGCCAAGCTTGCGGCGAAGCTGACCGGCTACAAGATCGATATCAAAAAGGAAATTCCCGATCCGGAGGATCTGCTGCCTGAGGATTCTGATGCAGATGACGAAGCACTGACAGCCGGTGAGGAAGCAGCCGAGAACTGAGGTGCAGTTATGACACCGAGGAAAATTCCGATGCGGATGTGTACCGGCTGCGGCGAAATGAAGCCGAAGCGTGAGCTGATCCGTGTTGTGAAGCAGCCGGACGGAAGCATCGTGCTGGATGCGACCGGAAAGAAGTCCGGCCGCGGCGCGTATGTCTGCCCGCAGAGTGAATGTCTCAGGAAGGCGCAGAAGGTAAGGCGGCTGGAGAAAGCGTTTGCCTGCCGGATCGATGTCGGCGTCTATGAGGCACTTGCGGCGGCTATGGCCGAGCAGGAGGCGGAACAGAATGGCTGATGCCGGAATGAACCGTGTGATCTCGCTGCTGACTGTCTGCCGCAGATCCGGAAATCTGCTTCTGGGATTTGACGCTGTCACAGAGGCGGCGAAGCTCGGAAAAGTGCAGTGCATTCTGCTTGCGGCGGATACAGCGCCGCGCACCGAAAAGGAAGTACGCTTTCAGTGCGGTGAAATACCCGTCAGAAAGCTCAGTGAAACGATGGAAGCGATGCAGCGCTTTTTCCGGAAGCGGACGGCGGTATTCGGCGTCTGCGGACAGGGCTTTGCCGACAGGCTTCTGATGCTGCTGGATATGCAGTGAATGGAATGTATCCGCGGTGCTCTGCATTGCGGTGAACCGAAAGTACCGAAGGGGGTATTGCCAATGCCAACAATGAAAGTCAAGCTGAGTGATTTTGCCGCAGATCTGAATCTGCCGGCAGAGGAGCTGATCGAACAGCTCAAACGGCTGGACGATAAAACCAGAAAGGCGACATCTTCGATAACCGAAACGGAGATGAATTATCTGCTCGAGTCGATCTCGCAGGCGCGGGCGGTTGCGGATTTCAAAGCATATTACGCTGACCGTTCTGTGCAGCAGGCTGAGCCGCAGCAGACGGTCAAGAAACCGACCAGAACGGCGCGTCCGACTGTGAAGAAGGAAGAAAACGCCGAGAAGCCGGAAAAGAAGAAGAAGGAAAAGCCCGCTTCTCCCGCAAAGGCTGAGAAGCCTGCAGCTGAAAAGCCTGCCAAGGCAGAAAAGCCTGCTCAGCCGGCTGAAGAAGTGAAAGAGGCCGCACCTGCCGTCCGGGAGGCTCCGGTCACGGAAGCACCTGCAGCTGAAGAGTCTCCGGCCGCACCGCGCGTTGTTACGGCGGCGATGACCGAGCAGCGCGCGAGAGAGCGTGCCGCGATGTATGAGCGTCAGCAGGCGGAGAAAGCTGCGAGAAAGGCTCAGAATCAACAGCAGCAGGCTGCGAAGCAGGCGGCCAAGGCTGCCGCTGCTGCCAAACAGACTGCTCAGCCGGCGCAGGCCGCTGCAGCTCCTGCCGCAAAACCGGCAGCCGAGCAGCCGAAGAAGGCACCTGCTCAGCCGCCGCAGCCGCGTCAGCCCAAGGCTCCGAAGAAGCCTGCCAAGGCACAGGAGCGCGGCGAGCGCGCTGTGATCGAGATGGATTTTGCGGCATCTACGGATGTTCAGCCGAGTCAGCAGCGCCACACGATCGACACGCGCGGCAGCTATGTCGATCTGGATAAGTATAACGAGCGCTATGAGCAGATTGCCCCGCAGGGCAGAGGCGGCAAGCGCGATAACAACGCTGCAAAGAAGCAGAAGATCACCCAGAAATCCCAGCAGAGAGCCAGACAGCAGAAGTCCGGCAAGGTGCGCGAGACAGAGGCGGAAAAGCTGCGCAGATTAGAGCTTGAGCGTGCCAGAAAGCAGCAGCTCAAGGTTCTGATTCCGGACAGCATCGTCGTCAGCGAACTGGCAACCCGCCTGAAGGTGCAGGTCCGCGATGTCATCAAGAAACTGATGGGACTCGGTGTCATGGCCAATATCAACGAAGAAATTGATTTTGACACCGCGTCGCTGGTCGCGGAAGAGCTCGGCGCAAAGGTCGAGCATGAGGTCATCGTCACGATCGAAGAGCGTCTGATCACCGATGAAGCCGATCCTGAGGATGCACTCGAGGAGCGCTGCCCGGTCGTTGTCGTCATGGGACATGTTGACCACGGCAAGACCTCGATCCTCGACCGTATCCGCAATGCGCATGTGACAGATACCGAGGCCGGCGGCATTACACAGCACATCGGCGCGTATCAGGTCACGCATGAAGGCAAGACCATCACCTTCCTTGATACGCCCGGCCATGAAGCGTTCACATCCATGCGTGCGCGCGGCGCAAACATCACCGATATCGCGATCCTCGTTGTCGCGGCAGATGACGGCATTATGCCGCAGACGATCGAATCGATCAACCACGCGAAGGCTGCAGGCGTTTCGATCATCGTTGCGATCAACAAGATGGACAAGGAAGGCGCAAATCCCGACCGCGTCAAGCAGCAGCTCACGGAATATGAGCTTGTCTGCGAGGAATGGGGCGGCGACACGATCTGTGTGCCCGTCTCTGCAAAGACCGGTGAGGGCATCGAGGAGCTGCTTGAGAACATTCTGCTTGTTGCGGAAGTCCGCGAGCTGAAGGCGAACCCGAACCGTCTGGCAAAGGGTACCGTTATCGAAGCGCGTCTGGACAAGGGCAGAGGCCCGATTGCCACGATCCTCGTGCAGAACGGTACGCTTCACACCGGCGATGTCATCATTGCCGGAACCGCGGTCGGCAGAGTCCGCGTCATGACAAATTACAAGGGTAAGGTCGTCAAGGAGGCCGGTCCCTCTGTTCCGGTCGAGATCACCGGTCTCGCCGAGGTCCCGAGTGCGGGCGATGTCTTCAACGCCGTTGAGGATGAGCGTCTCGCAAAGGAGCTTGTGGAGCAGAGAAAGCATGAAGCGAAGGAAGAGCAGTTCAAGGCTTACCGCAAAGTCACGCTCGACAACCTGTTCTCTCAAATTGCAGAGGGCGAGATGAAGGAACTGGCTGTCATCGTCAAGGCGGATGTGCAGGGCTCTGTGGAAGCGGTTACACAGTCGCTTGAAAAGCTCTCCAATGAAGAAGTGCGCGTCCGTGTCATTCACGGTGCGGTCGGTGCTGTTTCCGAGAGTGATGTCATGCTTGCGAACGCATCCAACGCGATCATCGTCGGCTTCAATGTCCGTCCGATGCCCGTCGCGAGTGAGACCGCCGCGAGAGACGGTGTCGATATCCGCCTGTACCGCATCATCTACGATGCGATCGAGGAGATTTCGACCGCTATGAAGGGCATGCTGGCGCCGAAGTTCCGCGAGGTGCAGATGGCACGCATCGAGGTGCGTCAGGTGTATCATATCTCCAGTGTCGGCGCGGTCGCCGGCTGCTATGTGCTGGACGGCAAGGTGACAAGACAGTGCAAGATCCGTGTCGTGCGTGACGGCATCGTTGTGGCAGAGGATCAGATTGATTCACTGCGCCGCTTCAAGGACGATGTCAAGGAGGTCGCGACCGGCTATGAATGCGGCATTTCGCTGGAGCGTTTTGCCGATATCAAGGAAGGCGATATTCTTGAGGCGTTTATCATCGAGGAATACCGCGAAGACTGATTCGTGACGAACACGGCAGCAGCGCAGCCCGCCTGCTGCCGGAACGGAGGGTATCATGGAAAATCATAGAATGAGCAATGAAGACATGATCCAGTACTGCAACGAGGCACTGGCATGGGAGGATTTCGGCCCGATCGACATTCTGTTTTTTGATACCGTGAAACGGATTCTGCTCGGGGAACTGAGCGTTTCCGAGGATGTCGCCGATCCGGAGACGATTTTTGATGAAGAAGGCTTCTTTAACGAAACGGAGACCTCCGGCGACTACTATAATCCGGAACCGGACAGCTCCATCACACTCTGATGCGGGATGCTCCGGCTGAAAGGAGTGACCAGATTTGGCAAGCTTTAAGATCGGACGGGTGCAGGAGGATATTCTGCGGGAGCTGACCGCGATCATGCGGGAGGAACTCAAGGATCCGCGCCTGACACCGGCTCTGACGATTGTCCGTGCTGAGCTGTCCGGCGATATGGGACACTGCAAGGTCTATATTTCCAGTCTGAACGGCGTCGATGATGCGAAAACTGCCTGCGGCGTGCTGAAATCAGCCGGCGGATTCATCCGCGCTGAACTGTTCAACCGCCTGAAGCTCCGCAAATCCCCGCAGCTGCATTTCATCGCGGATGATTCCATTGAATATGCCGCTGACATCAGCGAAAAGCTGAACAGTCTCGGCCTGACCGGCGGCAATGACGCGGATTCCGCCGTGCAGCCGGAATGAGCCGGGGAGGGACAGCCGAATGATGCAGACAGAACAGGGCGCATGCCGTGAGATCGGCTCCGCGGAAGCGGTTTCGGTTTTGAAAAGCCTCAGCGATGTGTATATCCTGATTCACCGCTCGCCGGACGGAGACTGTGTGGGAACCGGCTGCGCGCTGCATCACATTCTGCGCGGCTGGGGGATCCGGTCGCGTGTGTGCTGCGCGGACAGGATTCCTTCGATGTTCCGTGAAATCACAGAGGGCGTCATGTTTGAGGATTTTGAACCGAAAGCATGGGTCACTGTCGATGTCGCAGACAGGAATCTGCTCGGTGATCTGCCTGAACGGGAGAAAAACGCGGAGATCGCGCTCTGCATTGACCATCATATTTCCAATACACATTATGCGGAACGTCTTTATTGGAATCCGCATTCCGCGGCAGCTTCCGAGGTGCTGTTCCGCATGATGCTTGAAAACGGCATCCCGCTGACCGAACAGACGGCGCTCTGCCTATATACCGGCATTGCGACTGATACAGGCTGCTTCCAGTTCAGCAATGCGGACGCAGCCGCATTCAGTGCGGTTGCGCAGATCAAGAAACAGTTTCCGGATCTGCCTTACGCACGGCTCAACCGGGCGTATTTTGTCTTGAAATCTGCCGGAAGGCTTCGCCTTGACGCCAGGCTCATGGAGCAGGCAATGCTCTCTGATGACGGGCGTGTGGCGCTGGTCTATCTGCCCTACGCGTGGATGGAGGAATTCGGTCTTTCCGCGGAGGAGACAGAGGGTACGGCCAATCTTCCGATGCAGATCATCGGGGTAGAGATCGGCATCATCTGCAAGCAGCAGCCGGATGGCAGCTACCGCGTGTCCATGCGCGGCGGCGATCACGCGGATGTGTCTGCCATCGCACAGCATTTCGGCGGCGGCGGCCATGTCAAGGCAAGCGGCTGTTCTCTGCCGGAAGGAAAACCGGAGGATGTATGCAAAACGCTGATCGAAACCGCTTCGGGCTTTCTTGAGAGGCAGACATGATCGATAGCGGAATTCTTGTCATGGACAAGCCGCAGGGCTTCACCTCGTTTGATGTGATCGGGAAGCTGCGCGGCATTCTGAAAATGAGAAAACTTGGTCACACCGGAACGCTTGATCCGATGGCGACCGGTGTTCTGCCGGTTCTGATCGGAACGGCAGCCAGAGCCTGCGATATTCTGCCTGATTCGGACAAGGCCTATGAAGCCGGGTTTCAGCTCGGCACTGTGACCGATACGCAGGATATCACCGGCAGAGTAACGGAAACCGGACCGTTTTCTGTTACAGAAGAAGCGATCAGTGCTGTTCTGCCTTCATTCACCGGCAGGATCTCACAGATCCCCCCGATGTATTCAGCTGTGCAGATCGGCGGAAAACGGCTCTATGAGCTTGCCCGTGCCGGCAAAGAGATCGAGCGCCCCGCCAGAACCGTACAGGTGGATGCGATCCGTCTGCTCCGGTACGATCCGGAATCCGGATCGGGTGTTCTGGCCGTTTCATGCGGCAAGGGTACTTATATCCGCACGCTGATCCACGATATCGGACAGCGTCTTCTCTGCGGCGCCTGCATGACATCGCTCATACGGACGGCCGCCTGCGGGTTTTCGCTCACTGACGCACATTCCTTTGAAGAGGTTCAGCTTGCCGCTGAAAACGGCAGTCTGCCCTCTCTGGTAATCCCGACTGACAGGCTGTTTGCCGGGCTGCCTGCTCTGCGTCTCAGCGCTGCACAGTCACGGCTGTACGCTAACGGTGTCAGACTGGAGCTGTCGCGTCTGTGTGTGTCCGCGGATGCGGACCGTTTTCGTGTCTATGCGGATGACGGACGCTTTTTCGGGCTGGCGCAGGCAGATGCAGCAAGCGGTCTGCTTCGTGTCTATAAAAATCTCTGAGGTACTGTATGAAACAAACAGGCCAGCGCCCGGCTGCAGCTGCTCTGGGCGTATTTGACGGCGTACATCTGGGGCACAGAAGCGTGCTCAGTCAAGCCGCAAAGAACGGAAAATGCTGTGCTGTGACCTTTCAGACGGCAACGATGCCGGAAAAGAAAGGCAGCACGCTCAGATATATCTACGGCGATGAACAGCGCGCCGTTCTTCTGCGTCAGTGCGGCGCGGAAGAAATCACGGCGCTTCCCTTCGATCAGGTCTGCGGGATGGACGGTGAACAGTTCTGCCGCGAGGTCCTGCTCGGTCAGCTCCGTGCGGAGTGCGTGGTGTGCGGAGCGGATTTTCGCTTTGGAAAAGGTGCGTCCTGCGGCACGAAAGAGCTCATTTCCTTCGGGAAGCAGCTTGGGTTCCGCATAGTGACTGTTCCGCAGGTACAGGATGAGCAGGGGCTTCCGGTTTCATCCAGCCGCATCCGCTCGCTCCTCGAATCCGGCGATCTGCGTTCTGCCAACCGTCTGCTCGGCAGTGATTATACGATCAGAGCGAAAGTCGTTTCCGGCAGGCAGGAGGGCAGGCTGCTCGGTGCTCCGACGGCAAATCAGCTGTTTGCGCCGTGGCAGTGTGTTCCGATGTACGGCGTTTACGCCTCTTTTTCTGAGGTTAGCGGTGTTTTGGTGCCTTCCGTCACCAGCATCGGTGTCCGCCCGACACTGACAGACGGACACGGCGCACCGGTCGCGGAAACACATCTGATCGGTTGGCAGGGAACACTGAACGGTGTCACGTTGCCTGTGATCCTGACGGATTTTCTGCGCGGAGAGCGGCGCTTTGATTCCCGTGAGGCGCTGATCCGGCAGATCCGGGATGACATTCGCAGCCGGACGGCTCTGCTTCCGGCAGAGAGATAATTTTCGTAAGACTGACACGGGACTTTCACATTCTGCAGATACAATATACAGGGAATGAAAAGTCTTTGTTCATATCTATATTATAAACCAAGCGGCGTCTGCCGCAGAAAGGGATGAACGATCACAATGATTGAAGTTCAGCATCTGACCAAGCATTACGGCGACAAGCATGCGGTCAACGACATCAGCTTTACCGTTGAGGACGGCGAAATTCTCGGCTTTTTGGGGCCGAACGGCGCCGGCAAGTCCACAACGATGAATATGCTGACCGGTTACATTTCCTCTACCTCCGGCACCGTACTGATCAACGGTGTTGATATTCTGGAGGATCCGATCAAGGCGAAATCCTATATCGGTTACCTGCCGGAGCTTCCGCCTCTCTATGTCGATATGACCGTCAAGAGCTATCTGCATTATGTCTATGAACTGAAAAAATGCAAGCTTCCGCGCCGTGCGCATCTGAATGAGGTCATGAATCTGACACAGATCAGCGATGTGCAGGACCGCCTGATCAAGAATCTTTCCAAAGGTTACCGTCAGCGTGTCGGTCTGGCACAGGCACTGATCGGAAATCCGCCCGTCCTCATTCTGGATGAACCGACGGTCGGCATGGATCCGAGACAGATCCAGGAGATCCTTTCGCTGATCAAAAAGCTCGGCAAGAATCACTCCGTCATTCTTTCTTCCCATATTCTGAGTGAGATTCAGGCGACCTGCGACCGCATCATCATCATCAATCACGGTGTTGTTGCCGCGCATGATACCGCTGACAACCTCTCAAGGAATGTTTCGGCGGATCACCGCATCATTGCGCGCATTGAGGGACCGCGTGAGGAGATCGTCAGGGCATTGCGCAATATTGACGGCATCCGTTACTGCCGCGCCGATATGGAGCGTGAACCGGGCGTCTATGAATATGAACTGGAAGCAGCCCCCGGATTTGATATCCGCCGTCCGCTGTTTGATATTGTCAGCGAGCATCACTGGTATCTGCTGTCGCTGCGCTCCGCTGAAATGACGCTTGAAGATGTGTTCCTCAAGATCACAATGGGCGAGGGTGTGGTCATTCCGTCAGATGATGCGAAAAACGACGCACAGACAAAGGAGGACTGACTGATGGGTGCGATTTACAGACGCGAGATCGGTGCCTATTTCACATCGAGTATCGCATATATCTTTCTTGCTGTTTTCTGGATTTTCTCCGGATGGTTTTTCTATGCTTCGAGCGTCACAGCCGGCACAACAGATATGTCCGGTGTGTTCCAGAGCCTGTTTCTGGTCGTGATTTTCCTGATTCCGCTTCTGACGATGCGCCTCTTCTCTGAGGAGAAAAAGCAGAAGACCGAACAGGGGCTTCTGACGGCGCCGGTCAGTCTCGGCGAAATCGTGTTCGGCAAGTATTTTGCTGCACTGACGCTGTATACCATCGCGATCCTGATGCCCTTTGTCTATGCGCTGATTATCAGTGCGTTCGGCGCGGTCGAGTGGGGGATTGTCTTTGCGAACTTCCTTGCGCTGTTCCTGCTGGGTGCCGCTTTTATCGCGGTCGGCACGCTGATTTCCGCACTGACCGAAAACCAGATCGCCGCTGCTGTCATGAGCTTTGTCGCGCTGATGGCGCTGTATCTGCTCGATCTGGTCGCAAATATGATCCATATTTCCTGGGTGCAGACGGTTCTGAACCATCTTTCGTTCTATTCGAAGTATTATTCAATCACAGTCGGTCTGTTCAATGTGACGACAATTATTTTCTATGTCAGTGTCGCGTTCGTTTTCAATTTTCTGACGATCCGCGTGTTTGAGCACAGACGCTGGAGCTGAGAGGGGAGAGATTCAAAATGGCAAAGAAGAACAGAAAGCAGAATCCGCTCGAAGCTGCCGGCGATGCAAAGAAGAATGCGCTGGATGCCGCAAAGGAAGCGGAAAACAAGGCAAATGCAGCTGCTGAGGCAGCTGAGGATGCGGCAGATAAACTGACCGAAGACATCGGCGACGCCGCGGAAGAAGCTGAGGAGCTGCTGGAAGAGACCGCTGAGGAGCTTGCTGAAGATGCGGAGGAAACCGCGGAGGAAGCTGCTGACGCGATCCGCGAAGCTGAAAAGGCTCTGAAAGAGGGCGTTCAGCTTCCGGAGGCTGAAAAATCTGAGGATTCAGATGCCGTCAAAGAGAAGAAGGACAAGAAGAAGCGTGAGTATACGCCGGAGCAGCTGGCGGACCGTGCAGTGGGCAAGAGCCGCCGCCGCAAGAAGTTCAAGTTCGGCACACTGGCTGTGGTCATCACGGCGGTTGTGCTGGGCATCGTTGTTCTGGTCAACGTCATCTGCCATGTGCTGGATGACCGTTTTCACTGGAACATCGACCTGACATCTACCGGCAAGTATGAGCTCGATCAGCAGACGATCGATTATCTTCACAAGCTGAACAAAGACATCCAGATCGGCGTTATGGTCGAAGAGGGAGCTCTTGAAAAGGATTCCCGCGGCTTCAATATCATTGTTGAGACGCTGGACCGCTTCAAGAAGGAGTCTGACGGTCACATTGATGTGGAATACATTGACATGACCAAGCAGCCCGAAGCTGTCAACCGGTATTCCAAGGACTATGACGGCGATTTTGTGCAGGGCGATGCCGTTGTCAAGTGCGGTGAGCTGACGCGTGTTGTGCCGTGGTCTGATCTGATCAACACAGAGCAGATCCCGAACTATCAGACCATGACCTATGATTACAACTATACTTTTGTCGGTGAGCAGTCACTGCTCTCCGCTGTTGCAGGCGTGACCGACCTGAACCCGGTCAATGTCGCGCTCATCAGCAAGACAAACGGTCAGCCGATCTACTTCAATTATGACACCCCGTCTTTCAACGCCATCAAGAGCCTGCTCGAGAAGAACAATTATGTTGTTACGGAGCTCGACCTTGCGTCCGATGAGCTTTCAGCGGAAAAGTATGACATGGCCATTCTGTGTGCGCCTTACAATGATCCGACATCCGCGCAGATCGACAAGCTTGAAAACTACCTGAAAAACGACGGAAAATTCGGCAAGGATCTTGTCTATTTCAGCAGCTGCTATCAGCAGGAAACCCCTGAGCTGGATGCATTCCTGACACTCTGGGGCCTGAAATTCAATTATTCTCTGCTCTATGAGACTGACGAGAATTCCGCACAGATTGTACCGACTGCACTCGGCATCATGCGCGGCACTCCTACCGCCAAAAAATCCGCAAACGATCTGAACGCGAACGCTACGGAATCGAAACTTCCGCTTGTTGCACCGTATGCCCGTCCGATCGAGCTTGAGTTTGTCACACCGAACAACGGCAGAGAGACACAGTCTCTTCTGGATACGCACGCTACGACGATCGAGCTTCCGCTTGACGAGGGAATGGATACGGTCGATCCTGACACAGCCGAGAAGAAAGCGTTTACGGTTGCCGCGGTCGCGACGAATTCGAATGTAGTGGACAATCAGAACGTTGACAGACGTATCATTGCATTCGGCAGCCCGATGATTCTGGACGCAAACATTCTGGAGTCGAAATCCTATCAGAACGCGGGCTATTTCATTTCGGTTCTGAATACAGCAAGCGGTAAGGATGCGATGGTGACCATTGCAGAGAAATCTCTGTCTTCCGCAAAGCTCACAATCACTGAGAACCAGATGAAATGGATCCGGTATATCATCGTTATCTTTATTCCGCTTCTGGTCGCCGCCATCGGCGTGGTCGTTTATGTGAGGAGAAAGAATCGATGAACAAACAGGTGAAAGGTCTTCTTGCCGGATGCGGTGTTCTTGCGGTTCTTGGCGGCGGTCTTGCGGCTCTGAAACTGACTGAAAAACCGGGTGAGGAAAGTTCTCTGCCGGAGAATGAGGATCCGCACATTATGCTTTGGGACATTCCGTCCAGTGATGACATCAGCCGCGTCGAAGTGATCCCGCAAGAAGGCGCTTCCTATGCTGCAAACCGAAGAATTGAGAAGCAGGAGACCACAGATTACGAAACCGGCGAAAAGACCGAAACAGAAGTATGCAACTATTATCTGGAAGGTCTTGAGGATCTCCCGATGGATGCGGCGTCAGTCCGCATCCTCGCGACACGCAGCTATCAGGTCGATGCGAGCTCACTTGTTTCCGAGCACCCGACGGACGCTGAATTAAAGAGCTTCGGACTCGATAAACCCATAACGGTGAAATTCACCTCTGACACCGCCGATCCTGTCGAATTTTCCATTGGCAACCGCACCGCGAAAGGTGAGTATTACCTTCGTCTGAAGGGCGATGAGGCTGTCTATACGGTCACATATTCCACGGTTGATCCGTATCTGCACGATCAGAATTACTATGTCGGAAGAAAGGTCACCGAGGATCAGAGCGAGGATGACAAGACAACCGTCAATTCTGTCCGTCTGGAGCGCAAGGATCTGGATTATGACATCTATCTGGTTTATGACAAGTATTACGAAGAGAATTCCAGCAACGGCATGGCTGCGCTTCATGTCATGGAGGAGCCTGTGCACTGTCTGCTCAATGTGGACCGTTCCGCTTCTGTGACGCACGGTCTGTATGGACTGAACAGCTCTGATGTGGTCTGTGTGCATCCGACCGCGGAGCAGCTGAGCTCCTACGGCTTTGATGATCCGTTCCTTAAGGTCACATGGGAGACCAGCGACGGCAAGACCACAGTGTTCCGTCTCGGAAATACCTATGAGAAGAAGCTCAGCGATGACGATACGCAGACCTATTACTACGGTTATGTAGATTCTGTCAGCTGTGTTTACGGCTTTTCGCCCGATGATCTCACGCTGGACAATGTCACTGCGCCGGAAATCACCGCGAAAACGGTCGTGGATAACTATGTCTTTGACATCGCTTCTTTGGTATACAAGGCGGACGGCGTGACGCTTGATTTCAAGGGCACGGGCAGCGACAAGGAGAATTATACCGTCAAGCTGAACGGCGCGGATACCGAAACAGAGCGTTTCCGCCTGCTGTATACTTATCTGCTGAAAACAGCGGCGGAAGACCTGATTCTTGAAGAGGTCACGCCCGAAGGCGATCCGCTTGCGACCGTTGAACTGGAGCAGCAGGACGGAAAGCACGGAACGAAGATCGCGTTTTATGACGCGGGCGGCAGAAAGGCGTATATTGCTGTGAATGGCAGGATCCTCTATCGCTGCAGACTGTCCTATGTGACAACACTGATCGAGAATATGAAGATTTACGGCGATTCCGAGCAGGAATTCAAAATGAGCTGGTAAAGAACTGCACGGAAAGATCGCGGAAACGGAGGCAAACCACATGAGCGAGGCTTATATGACCTACAAAAACAGACCCGTTGTGCGCAGCGGGAAGACAATTTATTACGGCAGCATGGCGGAGCCGTTTGTTGTCATGATGAATGTCAACGGAGAAGAAAAGCAGGGCGATGTGAGCACGGCGACCTCGATCAAATGCTATCTGATGAAGACAGACAAAAGTCTGAATCCGATGGAAGCGATTGTCAAAACTGCGGAACGCAGCTCTCTGCTTGATGCACTGGAGCTTGCAGCTGTCTGGCTGAAGTAAGTTCCGCATCAAATCAAAAAGAAAGCCCCCGCCCATGAGGCGGGGGTTTTTCTTTCATGATACGGTTTCATATGTTAAAGATCACAGCGGCAGATGTCTTCATAGGTCTCCCGCCGGATGACAGTGCGTGCTTTTCCGTCCCTGACCATGACCATTTCAGCGCGCGGATTGCGGTTATAATTCGACGCCATCGAGTAATTGTAGGCACCGGTTGCAATCACAGCAAGAATATCACCGGGTTCCGCCGGCTGCAGCGGCATATTCTTTCCGAGCAGATCGCCGCTTTCACAGCATTTTCCGCCGATCGTGACGGATTCACTGCGCGGCTGATCAGCACGGTTGGCGATCATGGCTTCATATTCAGCTTCATAGAGCGCATAGCGCGGGTTGTCGCACATACCGCCGTCGATCAGCACATAACTGCGGATATCCGGTATCTGCTTTTTCGCCATGACCGTGTAGAGCGTGAGTCCGGCAGCACCGACGATCGAACGACCGGGTTCAAAGAGCATGAACGGCTCCGGAAAACTGATTTCGGAGCAGGTTTTCCGTATGGCAGAAAGCATGGCACGGACGATGTCTCCGAATGGCTTCGGATCATCACGCTCCACATAGCGGATGCCGGGGCCGCCGCCGAGATTCAGTTCCGTCAGCGTGATGCCGAGCTCTGCACGGATCTGATCCATAAAGCGGAGCATCACTCTGGCAGCCTCTGCAAAAGGCTCTGTTTCCAGAATCTGCGAGCCGATATGGCAGTGAAGGCCGGTCAGTTCAAGATTCTTGTATGTTCCTGCCGCACGGACAGCTTCCAAGGCTTCTCCGGTTTCCAGCGCAAAGCCAAACTTCGAGTCGATCTGGCCCGTCTGAATGAAATCGTGCGTGTGCGCGTCAATGCCCGGTTTGATGCGCAGCATGATCCGGACGGTTTTTCCGGCTTCTTCGGCAATCCGGTTCAGGCGTTCGAGCTCCGGCAGATTGTCCGCAACGATTCTGCCGACTCCTTTGTCAACAGCCATCTGAAGCTCAGCGTCTGTTTTGGAATTGCCGTGCATGACAATGTCGGAGGCAGGCATACCGGCCGCCAGAGCTGTGTACAGTTCACCGCCGGAGACAACATCGGTTCCAAGACCTTCAGAGTGAACAATGCGGTAGAGCTCCTTGCAGGAGAGCGCCTTGCTGGCAAAGCAGATCAGCCCGTTTCCGGCGTATTCATTCTGCAGAACCTCACGGAATCCGCGGCAGTTTTCGCGGATCGTGTTTTCATCCATGACATAGAGCGGTGTGCCGTGCTGCTGTGCAAGCGTGACACAGTCTGCTCCTCCGAACATCAGATGACCTTCATCAGAAACTGTCAGATTGGGTGTGAGCATTGGGTTTCATCCTTTCTGTTTCCTGCCAGTACTGGTACAGCTGACACTGCAGCATACCGTTGTAAAGCTTTCTGCGCTTGCGGGCTTTTCGTCCGAAGCATTGTTCAAAATCATTGTCAGGCGTGATGATGCTGCAGGCAAGATCAGCGGGGAAAACTTTTCCCATGACGCGGTACAGCGCTCTCGCGGCTGAAACATCCAGCATCCGTTCGCCGTAGGGCGGGTTGCAGACCACTGTCTGTCCGGCGATTGCTTCAAAATCTTTGATGTCCCGCTGTATCACCGTGACACGGTCGGCTATACCGGCTTTTTTCGCGTTCTCGATCGTCAGCTTCACGGCTTCCGGATCGCTGTCAAAGCCAAAAGCTGAATACTCAGCAGTACGGTCGATCTTGGCACGGGCGGCTTCTCTCGCATCAAACCAAGCCTTTTTCGGCATCTGTGTCCAGCGTTCAGCCGCAAACCGCCTGTGCAGTCCGGGTGCCATGTGCATGGCACGGTATGCACCTTCGATCAGAAAAGTACCGCTGCCGCAGAAGGGATCACAGAGCACCGTTCCGGCGCGCACATGAGACAGATCCAGAATGCCTGCGGCAAGTGTTTCGCGGATCGGCGCGGCGTTGGAATTCTCGCGCCAGCCGCGTTTGTAGAGCGGTACGCCGGAGCTGTCCAGATAGACGGTGCAGATGTCATTCCGGATCACGAACTGAATCTGATGCACCGCACCGGATTCCGGAAGCGCTTCCGTATGCCATGCTTTCTGCAGGCGTCTGACCGCCGCTTTTTTCACGATTGCCTGACAGGCGGGCACACTTTTCAGCGCGGAGTTCAGGGAGCTTCCCTTGACGGGAAACGCGTCATCCTGCCCGATAAACTGTTCCAGCGGAAGAGCCGCGACACCGTCAAAGAGCGGATCAAACGGTGTTTTTCCGCGCTGTGTACCGACCGGAAAGCTGCCAAGCTCGATCAGTACACGCTCCGCTGTTGTCAGCTCGACATTCGCGGCAGCGAGCATCGTCCAGTCCCCGGTAAAGGAGACTCTGCCGTCTGCAGCGCTGATTTCATCGGCTCCCAGACGGACAAGCTCAAATTTCAGAACGCTTTCCAGTCCGAAATGGCAGGGGCAGCACATCCGGAACCCCGCTGTGCTGCCTCTCTTGTTCTGCCGTTCCAATTCAGTTTCCTCCGTCGCTGCCGTTTGAGCCGCCGTAATTCTTAGGCTGCTGCAGACCAAGCTCACGGTTGTCACAGTACGGCGCATTGGTGGATTTCCAGTAGCCGACCGCGCCCTTGGTGCAGCCGTCACCGGCGATCTTTCCGGTTCCCACGCAGACATGGCCGGAAATGACCGTGCTGCATTCAGGGAAGTCCTTGCCGGACCAGTTCTTTGTGATCCAGTCGCCGATGATATTTTTCCATGCGTGCGGTGTATCAAAAGCGCCGCGGTTCTGGATCTCCTTGTTTTCCTCATAGCCGAACCAGCAGCCGCTGACGAAGTCCGGATTCAGACCGACAAACAGCTTATCGCACCAGTCCGTGGTCGTACCGGTCTTGCCGGCAATCGGGATCTGTTTGCCGTTCTTGTAGAGCTTTGCCTGTTTACCGGTACCCTGCTCGCCGTTGATAACATTCTGGAGCAGCTTGTTCATAACATAGGAGGTTTCGCGGTCAACGGCCTGTGTCTTTCCTTCGCCGCCCTGATAGATCACGCCGCCGTCACCGGATTCCACGCGGTCGATGATATGTGCGTCGCAGAAGATGCCGCCGTTTCCGTAGATCATGAAGGCGTTGACGAGATCCTTAACCGTCACGCCGTAGCGCAGAGCACCGACGGAAAGCGGAGCAAGGTCGCGGTCCTTTGCATCAAGGCTCAGGCCGACGGAATTCATCGCAAAGTCATAGACCTGCTCACGGAAATTCTTGACCAGAAGCGCGGGGATCGTGTTCTTGGAGACTTCCAGTGCTTTATATACATTGACCTTTGCATGAGACCATGTGCCGATGTTGGTTTCGGAATAGTTGGAAGGCCACGGCTTTCCCGTTTCAGGGTTGGTGATGACCGGATTGTCAAGCAGCTTTGTGCCCCAGGAGATTGCGTCGTGATAGAGTGCGTAGCCGTAGGAAGTGACAGGCTTGATCGCGGAACCGGGCTGCTGCTTTTCTGTGGATGCGAAGGATGTGCCGAGGGAGCCCTGCTTCTTGCCGATCATGCCGACGGTGCAGAGCACTCTGCCGTCATAGTCGATCGCCGTAAAGCCGCACTGCAGGGGCAAAACCTCTTTCTTGCCGTTGACAACGCCCTCATATTTGCCGTCGTGGTTGAGATCGCGGCGGTAATTGGTTCTTGAGACAGTCGTCATGCCGCTCAGGATGTTGTTCATATCGAGGAACTTGTTTTCGACATAGGCCTGCATTTTGCGGTCAACTGTCGTATAGATCTGATAGCCGCCGCTGTTGATGATGCCGAGCGCTCTCTTCATTGTGATGCCGCGCTGTTCCATCAGCACATGCGCGTATTCGCGGAGCGCCTCATCGACGGCCCATGTTGTGTTCTTTTCCTCTGTGACGGCAGCGCCGTTCTCATCGACCTTGGGCTCCTCTTCGGGGTGAAGAGCCTTGTATTCGTCGGTACCCTTGAAGATCAGGTGCTCATGCAGCGCATCCTGATATTCGTCAAAGGTGATGGCGCCGTTATAGTACATTCTGTAAAGGATATACTCCATACGCTCACGGTTGGCCTGTTCGCCGGTGTTGATGAAGTTGTCAGAGACATATTCCGTCTTTGTGACTTCGTTTTCGCGGACCTCATATCTGCCGGCGAACGGGTTGTTGACCTCCGGGTTCTGCGGAATGGCCGCAAGACATGCACTTTCCGCGATGGAAAGCTCACTGACGGTTTTCCCGAAATATTTTTTCGCGGCCATTTCAACGCCGTTTGCCGCGCCGCCGAAGCCGATATAGTTGATATAGGTTTCGAGGATCTCATCCTTGGAGTAGGATTTTTCGAGCTGCAGCGCACGGTAGATCTCACGGATCTTACGCTGCGGGCTCTTTTCGTCGTCTCCGGTCAGGTTCTTGACGAGCTGCTGCGTGATCGTGGAACCGCCCTGTTCAGAGTTCCAGAATTTGAGGATCATGTTCGCGATGGCACCTGCCGTACGCTTGAAATCTATGCCCTCATGCAGATAGAAACGCTCGTCCTCCGCACAGACAAAGGCGTCGCGCGTGTGCTGCGGTACCTTTTCCAGATCGACCGGCAGTCTCTGAACGGACTGATTGACATTGTAGACATTGACATATTCGCCGTTCTCATCCATCTCATAGATGTTGGTGGAAAAGCTCATTGTCATTTCCTGGATACTGACTGAGTTTGTAGACTCCATGTAATTGACGACATAGGCGGTTGCGGTCAGGCCGCAGATGACGCCGATGATGATAAACAGCAGCAGGAAGGACAGCAGTGTCACCAGAATCACCAGGCCGATTTTTTTGAGAATTCGCAGGATCAGCGGTGTTTTGCGGCGCTTTTTTCCTTTTTTGACAGGAACAGATACGCCGGTGCTGCTGATTGCGTTTGTCATATCCATGTAATTGAAGCTCCTTTCGGGTACGGCAGAACATCTGCCGGCATGGGGTGTTGACCGGAAGAACCGGAAATAGGGATATCTATACACATATATTATACCACATAATTCCGCGATTGTTAAGCCCTTTCCGAAAATTCGGCTCGTTTTGTGCGATTTTTAGAAAGTCCTCCGCATATCAGCGATTGTTTTGTAACATACTGTTCATGTTCGGATTGATTTGATTGTAAATATATTGCACTTTGTCCGGGCGTCATCCGTAACGCGTATTCCGGTACCGACGGAATAATCTGTCGTGCAGGCCACACAAACAGCATCCGGATTCTTTCAAGCGGGCTGTGCAATCCGATAAAACTGTCTCGCTTTTCTTGCAAATCACGGTTTTATGCTTTATAATGTGCATATCCGGCGAATTCCGGTCAAAACCGTATAGATGGGAGGGGTTCTTCTGCAATCTGCTGAGATGTGCGCGCCGCTGCGCCTGATATCGTGGCTTGGAAACTGCGGCTGCTCTGCGCTGATGCTTTTTCCGCGCTTTTTCGCGTGGGCCGGCAGGGGAATCCTGCGCCTCATCCGCTGTCTGATCCGCAGCTGCGGAAAAGCCCTGCACCGCTTCCGTTCTTTGCTGTTTCAGCCGATCCGTCTGCGCAGTGAGGTCGCAAAAACGGCAAGACGGCAATGGCTGAACGGGAGAGGCAAACCCCTTTCCGGCAGGATCGCTGCCTTTCTGCAAAGTGTCGGCACTGTTCTGTTTCATGATCACGGAATTGCAGTTTCTGTATTCCGTATCGCTGTACCGCTGTTCTGCTGCGGTTTTCTGTTTTCGGTCGTCAGTTACGGTATGCGTATGGATTACGGCATCGCTGTCACATTCAACGGTGCTGAGATCGGCGTCATCAGCGACGAGGAGGATTACGAGCAGGCAGAACAGATCGTCCGCCGCCGGCTTTCGTATACGGATAACCGCCCGGATTTTTCTTTTGCACGGGAATTCCGCGTGACAACTGACAGCGATGCGGTGCGCCTGCTTCCCGCTGAGCTTGCGGACCGCATGCTGAGGAGTGCAGCTGTTGAGCTGATTGAAGGCTGGGGCGTGTATCGCGGCAAAGTGTTTCTCGGCGCTGTTTCCGATAAACAGCCGGTCGAAGATGCGCTGATGCAGCAGCTGTCCGATTATCAGGCATCGCTGAAGGAAGATGTGGATGAAGTTTTTTATCCGGAAGAGCTTACTTACGAAAAAGGCGTTTATCTGCGTGAAAACCTGACCGCTCCTGATGAACTGATCCGGACGCTGACAGCGGTGCGCGAGACCACAAGAACCTTCACTGCCGGTTCCGATGATTCGGTGTATTCAGTTGCGCTCCGGTTTTCCACTACGCCGGAACGCATCCGTGCGCTGAACCCGCAGCTGACAGACCTTGTGCCGCCTTCCGGGCGCGTGACCGTTCCGGTGCTGCAGCGTGACTATCCGATTTCCTACCGCAGAACCGTTTCACTGCTTTCCTTTGTTGATTTTGATACCAGACGCATCGAAACGAACCGGCTCAGCGCCGGCAAAGAAAAGGTCTTTCAGCACGGCGTCAAGGGTGAGCGCCGGAATACGGTTCAGATCACATTCACGGACGGTGAGGAGAGCGGCCGGGAGCTGCTCGGGACAGAGATCCTGTCGCTGCCGGTCGATGAAGAGATCGGCGTCGGGACATATACGCCGGAGCCGTTCAGCAAGGAAACGAAACTGTACGGAACGGGTCAGTTTGCATGGCCGGTGAACGGCGGTTATATCAGCGATGTGTTTATCAGCAACCGCAATCACCGCGGCCTTGATATCGCGGCTCCCGGCGGTACGGAGATCTACGCGGCAGAGGACGGCGTTGTGACAGCTGCGACCATGTCCGGCAGTTACGGCAACTATGTCAAGATCGATCACCGCACGGGTTACGAAACGCTGTACGCGCACTGCAGCGTACTGCTGGTTACGCCGGAGCAGGAGGTTACACGCGGGCAGGTGATCGCGCTGGTCGGCACGACCGGCCATTCCACCGGCAATCATCTGCATTTTGAGGTGCGCATCAACGGGATGAACTATAATCCTGCTGACTATCTGCGTGTCAATGCGGATGACAGAGACAACCCGTGATCGCGTGTTCAAAAACTTGTTGAAATTGTAGAGAAACCTGTATGATTTCAACAGAAATTGCTTTGTTTTCGTTTTTTTGAAAAAAGTCCTTGACATTTTCCGCGCTTTGTGATATAATTGTGAAGCTGGTTCACGGAAGATGACAAGTTGCTGGTGTAGCTCAGTTGGTAGAGCAGCTGATTTGTAATCAGCAGGTCGGGGGTTCGAGTCCGTCCACCAGCTTTCAATCATGGGAGAGTTCCCGAGTGGCCAAAGGGGGCAGACTGTAAATCTGTTGCGTCTCGCTTCGGTGGTTCGAATCCACCCTCTCCCACCAAAAAAAAGCCGATGCGTTCTGCATCGGCTTTTTTCTGTCCGCTGTCAGCTGTCCGCTTCATCATCGGAAAACGAAAACAGCGTTTCGACCGTCGTTTCAAATACCGCGGCAATGTCCATCGCCAGCTTCAGCGAAGGGTTATACAGCCCCTTTTCCAGCCGGATGATCGTTTCACGCCGGACATTGACACGATCGGCCAGTTCGCCCTGCGTCATGCCGGTTCTGGCACGATATTCACGGATTCTTGTCTTGAGTTCAGGCATCGTCCGGCTCCTCTCCGGCGCACTGTGCCTCTGTTTTTGCTTCGAAATACATCGCAATAAAATAGTAAACGGCAAAGAACAGATAAATCACCGATGCAATCCACGCATAATGAATCTCAATCGTGATCTTCTGCGAATCTCCGAAAAAGCATGTGCAGATGATAAACAGTACAAACCCGGTGAAAGCCATAAACGAGATAAACCTGCTGTTCGTCTTTGCGATGTTCTCGCGGGCAAGCTCATCTTCGCGGTCGCGTCTTGCAGAATTAAAAATAAAGACGGTCATTGTGACGAATACCGCTGCAATCATCAGTGCAAACACCAGAAAACGAATCAGAATGCGGGAGCCTTCTGTCAGTTTGCTCAGCGCGTAGTACCCGCCCCAGATCGCTGCCATGAACAGGCCGACGAGAGCATGACGGAGATAAAGCCTGCGGTATGAAAGTTTTTGAATGGGTTTTTTCATAATTCTTCGCTCCTTTTCGTGTGATGTATTCATCACTTTGTGTGATAATTATATCACATCGCGCTGAAGATGTCAAGCGGATTGTGATAAATAAATCACTTTCGGCGATTTGCCGGCTCTGTGATATATTTCTCACATTCCGTTTGTCTGATATGCATAAATCCCTTGCAATCCTTTGCCGGGTGTGCTATAATAGGATATCACCGCCGGACTGTCCGGCGCATTGTCATCAGGAGGCAGCACGATGGAAATTACATACAGCGAAACACATGATTTTACGCGGGGACAGCTGGAATCCCTGTTTCTTTCAGTCGGCTGGTCATCCGGCGCGTATCCGGACAAGCTGGTGCAGGCGATGAAAGGCTTTCAGACGGTCATTTCCGCCTGGGCAGGGGATCAGCTGATCGGAATGGTCTGCGCGATGGATGACGGTGTGATGAACGCCTATGTTCATTATCTGCTTGTGCATCCGGATTATCAGGACCGCGCAGTCGGGCGCACGCTGATGGAGCGAATCAAAGAGCATTACTCCGACTATCTCCGCATCTGTCTGATCGCGTACAATGACGAGCTTCATTTCTATAAAAACTGCGGATTTCACAAGTCGGATGAGTCCTCACCGATGCATCTGACATCTCTCTGGACATAAGTTCAGCCCCGGCGGTGTCTTTCAGATAGCTGTCGGGGTTATTTTCCGCTTGCAATCTGCGGTCAGATATGATATAATAGAACAGGACAGTTTATATGGGAGGGAAGGATATGATCAATGTTGATCTGAACGATCTCGGCCGCTTCTTTCAGAAGTCTGAGCTGATCCCTGCGATCTGCTATGAGGTCGATACCAAAACCGTGCTGATGTTGGCCTATATGAATGAGGAAAGCCTGCGGCGCACGCTGGAAACCGGTTATACATGGTTCTGGAGCCGTTCCAGACAGGAATACTGGAACAAGGGTGCGACATCAGGCCACCTTCAGCGGGTTGTTTCGGTTTATGCCGACTGTGACGACGACACGCTGCTTGTCAATGTCCGGCAGACCGGAAACGCCTGCCATACCGGTTCTTACAGCTGCTTTTTCAAGGAGCTTTACAACGATGAGGAGGAGAATTCCGATGAATGTATATCAGGAGATCTTTAATGTGATCATGGCGCGGAAGGCTGCTTTTGAGGCCGGTACCGCCGAGGACAATTCCTATACCGCCTATCTGTTCAGCAAGGGTGTCGACAAGATCTGCAAGAAGGTCGGCGAAGAAGCGACTGAAACTGTGATTGCCGCAAAGAACGGCGACAATGACGAGCTGATGAATGAGATCAACGATCTGCTCTATCATGTCATGGTGCTGGCCGCCAATCAGGGGCTGGAATGGGAGCAGGTCGAAGCCGTGCTCGCGGAGCGCAACAATGTTTCCGGCAACCTCAAGAAATTCCATCAGGTTGACAGGAATTCCTGAGCATAGTCTGAATATCCAACCAGCCGCGTGAGCGAAAGTTCACGCGGCGTGTTCCGTATTCCGTTCAGAAATAAGGGGGCGCCGCATGATGATCCGCAAAGCATCTGTGCAGGATGCCGAAACCGTTTTTGAAATTGCACAGACCACGATCCGCACGGTTTATCCGCACTATTATCCCGCCGGTGCCGTGGATTTCTTCGCACAGCATCACAGCGCCGATGCGGTTCTCTCTGATGTGAAAGCGGGAATCGTGTATCTCTGCACGGCGGAGGACGGCAAAGCGGCCGGCACCGTCACCATCAGGAAGAACGAGATCCTGCGGCTGTTTGTGCTTCCGGAATACCAGGGAAACGGATACGGCGGGGTGCTTCTGCGGTATGCGGAACGGCTCTGCGCGGAACAGTATGACACCGCCGTTCTGGATGTGTCTTTTGCCGCGAAGGCCATCTACCGGAAATACGGATATACAGAAACCGATTACATCGTTCTTCCCGTCGGAAACGGTGATTATCTGTGCTATGATATCATGAAAAAATCGCTTCATCAGGGAGGAGAACCGTATGACGCATGAACAGGCAGAAATCCGTGTCAGAGAGCTGACAGAAGTCCTGACACGGATGGCGCATGAGTATTATGATCTTGACGCGCCGACCGCTGAGGATTATGAATATGATACGCTGATGCGGGAGCTGAGAACACTTGAGACGGAGTTCCCCGATCTGCTGCAGCCGGATTCCCCGACGCAGCGCGTGCAGGGCGTCGCATCAGGAAAGTTTGAGAAGGTCGCACATACGGTGCAGATGGCAAGCCTGCAGGATGTGTTTTCGTTTGAGCAGGTCGCTGCATTTGTGCAGCGCGTGAAAGATGCGGTCGAAGATCCGTATTTCACTGTGGAACCGAAAATTGACGGCCTCTCTGTGTCTCTTGAATATGAAAACGGTGTGCTGACACGCGGCTCGACACGCGGCGACGGCTTTATCGGAGAGAATGTGACCGCAAACCTCAAAACGATCCGCAGTATCCCGCTGAAGCTCGATCACGCGCCGGCTGAACTTGAGGTGCGCGGCGAGGTCTATATGCCCCGTGCTTCCTTTGAGCTGCTATCCGCACAGCAGGAAGCGGCAGGGGAGGAAGTGTTCAAGAATCCCAGGAATGCTGCGGCGGGATCGCTGCGGCAGAAAAATTCCGCGGTTACGGCCTCACGCCGCCTTGATATTTTTGTGTTCAATCTGCAGCGGGTGGAGGGAGAGAGCTTTTCCGAACATTCCGAAACGGTTGACCGCATGACGGCGCTCGGATTCCCGACGATTCCGTATACGCGCTGTGCGGCGGACGCTGAGGCCATCTGTGCAGAGATTGAGAAAATCGGCGCGATGCGCGGCACATTACCCTATGATATTGACGGCGTTGTCATCAAGACGGACAGCCTCGCGCAGCGTGAAGCGCTCGGCGCGACCGCGAAATATCCCAAATGGGCGATTGCGTATAAATTCCCGCCGGAGGAAAAGCTGACAAAGCTGCGCTCGATCGAGATTCAGGTCGGCCGCACCGGGGTGCTGACGCCTGTTGCGGTCTTTGATCCGATTTCTCTGGCCGGCACAAGCGTATCCCGTGCTGTGCTGCACAATCAGCAGTTTATTGCGGAGAAGGATATCCGTGTCGGAGATATGATCCGCGTGCGGAAAGCAGGCGATATTATCCCCGAAGTTCTGTCTTCGGAATCACATGCGCCGGATGCGGAGCCGTACCGTTTTCCGGAACACTGTCCGGTCTGCGGTGCGCCGGTTTCCCGCGACGGGGAAGAGGCAGCGCTCCGCTGCTTCAATCCGGCCTGTCCCGCTCAGATCTTCCGCAGCATCGTGCATTTTGCGTCTAAGGGCGCCATGAATATTGACGGACTCGGTCCCGCGATTGTGCAGCAGCTTCTTGCCCGGAAGCTGATCGCGTCGCCTGCCGACCTTTACACGCTGACAAAGGAACAGCTGCTTTCACTGGACGGCTTTCAGGAGAAATCCGCGGAGAATCTGCTGGCGGCAATCGAAAACTCAAAAAGCCAACCGCTTGACCGCGTGATCGCGGCGCTCGGCATCCGGAATATCGGACAGTCCGCGGCGGTACTCCTCTGTGACCGTTTTCCATCGGTTGAAGCGATCCGTCAAGCAAATACTGACGATATTGCTGCCATTGACGGCTTCGGTGAGATCATGGCAGAATCTGTTCATGAAGCTTTTGCTGAACCGGCATTCGCGGAGCTTGTCGATACGCTTCTCGCACGCGGCGTCAGGATGGAATATGCCGCAAAGGAGGCCGTGAGTTCTCGCTTTTCCGGCATCACCTTTGTGCTGACCGGCACGCTGCCGAACCTGAAGCGCGATGAAGCGAAGGCGATGATCGAAGCGCACGGCGGCAAGGTGTCCGGTTCCGTCTCCAAAAAGACCGGCATTGTAGTCGCCGGTGAGGACGCCGGCAGCAAGCTGATCAAGGCACAGGAGCTCGGCATCGAGATCATAGACGAAGCGGAGCTGCTTCGCAGGATCGGAGAGGAAGAAAGCACGCTGTGATAAAGGATGCGCGCGGACAGAAAAAACGGGGATCGCGGCACGCACTCTTCGGCGCAGCGGTCGCGGGATGCCCGCTCGCAGGAAAAAACTGTCTTTCGCTTTCATGCGTATGATGCAGAAGAAAGTTTGGAATCCTGCTGACAAACAATACCGCAGGAGCGGGGGAAGGCGAGGATAAGCCCGCCCGTGAAAACATAAAGGAGCAGATGATATGAAGCTGATTTTAGCCTCGGCCTCGCCGCGCAGAAAGGAACTGCTCGGCAGGCTCGGTGTGCCGTTTGAGGTCATCGTCTCAGACTGTGACGAATCGCTGCCGGACGGGATTCCTGCAGATCAGGCTGCTGAACTGCTTGCCGTGCGCAAGGCTGCCGCTGTTGCAGAGGAGCACCCCGACGCGGTTGTCATCGGTGCTGACACGACAGTGATTCTGGATGACCTGATCCTCGGAAAGCCGCGTGACCGTGCGGAATGCTGTGAAATGCTCAGGATGCTCTCCGGCCGTCAGCACAAGGTCGTGACCGGCGTCGCTGTATTCTGGGACGGCCGTTCCGCGAGCTTTTCCGATGAAACACTCGTGCAGTTCTATCCGCTGACAGAGGCGGAGATCAGCGCCTATGCCGATACGGATGAACCGTATGACAAGGCCGGCGCCTACGGCATACAGGGGCAGGGCGGCCTTCTGGTGGCGGGCATTTCGGGTGACTATCCGAATGTTGTCGGTCTGCCGGTTTCGCGGCTGGTGCGTCAGCTCCGCGCATTCGGTCTGATCCCGTAAACAGCCGATGCGGGGCCTTTCCCGTTCAGGCACTTGACAGAACTGTCAAAATCCTGTAAAATAGAACCAATACCGGATTGAAAGGAACATACACATGATTTTACTGGATGATATCCGCACCGAGCTGGTCAACGCAAGGCCGGAGGTTAAGGAACTCGGCGAAGTGCTGCAGATTGAACGCGCAAAAGCCGATCTCGGCGATATGAAGCGCCAGATGGAATACGAAGGCTTCTGGGATGACCATGATAAGGCACAGCAGGTCACGCAGAAGTGCAACACGCTGGAGCGCAAGGTTGAAAATTACGAGCGCCTTCAGGCACTGCTGGAAGATACCATCGCGCTGATCGAGCTCTGTATCGAGGAGGGCGATGATTCCTCTGACGAGGAGATCATGGCTGATGCGGAAAAATTCCGCGAGCAGCTTGCCGCTGAAAAGCTGAAAACGCTTCTGACCGGTGAATACGACAATTCCAACGCGATTCTGACGATCCACGCCGGCGCAGGCGGAACAGAGGCGCAGGATTGGTCACAGATGCTTTACAGAATGTATAACAAATACGCGGAATCGCACGGCTTCAAAGTCGATCTGCTGGACTGGCTGGACGGTGATGAAGCGGGCATCAAATCGGCATCGTTCATGGTACAGGGTGAGAATGCCTACGGCTTCCTGAAATCGGAGGCTGGCGTTCACCGCCTTGTGCGTGTTTCGCCGTTCGATGCTTCCGGCCGCCGTCATACGTCATTCGCGGCAGTTGAAGTGATGCCGGAGCTTTCGGATGATGTTGAAGTCGAGATCCGGCCGGAAGATATTGAAATGCAGGTCTACCGTTCGTCCGGTGCCGGCGGCCAGCACATCAACAAGACCAGCTCTGCGGTCCGTCTGACGCATATTCCGACCGGTATTGTCGTTTCCTGTCAGACACAGCGCAGCCAGTTCCAGAACAAGGATTACTGTATGAAGATGCTGCGCGCAAAGCTTGTTGAGATCAAGGAACGCGAACACCTCGAAAAGATCTCTGACATCAAAGGCGTGCAGCTCAAGATCGAATGGGGCAGCCAGATCCGTTCCTATGTCTTCATGCCGTATACGCTTGTGAAGGATGTCCGCACAGGCTGCGAAACGGGCAATGTGCAGGCTGTTATGGACGGTGACCTTGACGCATTTATCAACGCTTATCTGAAAGCACTCTCACACGGTACGCTGCAGTCCGGAAGCGCAGCGAATTCTGATATCTGACCGCATGAAACCGATGTCTGAAAAAGACATCGGTTTTTTCTGCTTCCGGAGCGTAAATGCGCAGTTTTTGTGACGTCTCTGCAGATGATTGCTGATTTTGCAGGAAATACCGCTCTGACAGCACAGCTGTCCGCCGCTCGCGGACAGTTCGGACGGACTGAAAATCTATTGTTTTTCAAGCTGATACGCAAAAATCGTGATACCGGACATACAGGATTCATTGAAAACATACGAAAAAATGTCGGAATTGTTGTGCATTTTTCATCTTGATTTTTCTTCCCATATATAGTATAATGTTATCTGGTTATGTCTGTTTTCCCGTTCCTACGGGGACAGACGCATTTGGCTCAGTGCTTTTGATTCCCCGCATCTCTCCGGATAAATCTGTCCGCGGGATGCGGTCTCTCAATGTGCTGTCCTGTGTTCGTCAGCATGACAGGACACAATGACCTAAAACCCGGTTTTCAAATTACATAAGGAGGAAACAATTCATTATGGCAAAGAAAATCGCGACCATTCCCTTTTCGGGAACTGCGGCGCAGGAGCAGGAGCTGCGTGCCGCGATCGATGCGCTGCGTGACGATCCCGGATGTCTGATGCCGATCATGCAGAAGGCGCAGGAGATCTACGGCTATCTGCCGATCGAGGTGCAGACGCTGATCGCAGAAGAGCTGAACATCCCGCTGGAAAAGGTGTTCGGCGTTGCAACATTCTACGCACAGTTCACGATGTCTCCGAAAGGGAAATACCGCATTTCCGTATGCCTCGGAACAGCCTGTTATGTCAAGGGCTCCGGCGTCGTAATGGAAAGACTGGAAGAAGCACTCGGCATTGAGAGCGGTGAAATCACGAACGACGGCAAGTATTCGCTTGACGACTGCCGCTGTGTCGGCGCGTGCGGTCTGGCACCGGTCGTCACGATCAATGACGATGTGTACGGCAGACTGACCGGCAAGCCTGAGGAGATCAAAGAGATCCTCGCAAAATACGCCGATTGATTCGGACGGAACAGGAGGTTCATTATGAAGACTTTGCAGGAGCTTACTGCAATCAAAGAAAAAATGCGCGCTGAAATCGCACTCCGTCTCGGCAAAACCGCTGACGGTGCAAAATATGAAAAGCATGTCCTGATGTGCGGCGGTACCGGATGTACCTCTTCCGGTTCCATGAAGATTGCCGACGAGCTGGAAAAGCAGCTCAAAGAAAAGGGCATTGACGAAAAGATCTTTGTTGTCCGCACCGGATGCTTCGGCCTGTGCGAGCGCGGCCCGATCATGATTGTCTATCCGGAAGGCGCGTTCTATACACATGTCGAGATGAAGATGATCTCCCGTATCGTGGACGAGCATCTGATCGGCGGCAAGCCTGTCAAGGAATTCCTCTATGACGAAACCGTGACTGAGGGCTCCGACGACATCAAGTCTCTCGCAGAGACGACCTTCTATGCAAAGCAGCACCGTGTTGCGCTCCGCAACTGCGGTCTGATCAACCCGGAAGACATCAATGAATACATCGCCCGCAGCGGTTATGAGGCACTTGCCAAGGTGCTGACCTCCATGACGCCGGACGAAGTCATTCAGGTGGTGCTCGATTCCGGTCTGCGCGGCAGAGGCGGCGGCGGATTCCCGACCGGCCAGAAATGGAAGCTTGCCCGCACGATCGTTCCGGACGCGGATGTCAAGTATGTCTGCTGCAACGCTGACGAAGGTGACCCGGGCGCATTCATGGACCGTTCCGTTCTGGAAGGTGACCCGCATGTCGTTCTGGAAGCCATGACGATCGCAGGCTATGCGATTGGCGCATGTCACGGCTATATTTATGTCCGTGCGGAGTATCCGATCGCCGTGCAGCGTCTTCAGATCGCGATCAAGCAGGCCAGAGAGGCCGGTATGCTCGGCAAGGATATCTTCGGCACCGGCTTTGATTTCGATATCGACCTCCGTCTCGGCGCAGGCGCGTTCGTCTGCGGCGAAGAAACCGCACTGATGACCTCGATCGAAGGCAACCGCGGTGAGCCGCGTCCGCGTCCGCCGTTCCCGGCAGAGCAGGGCCTTTACCGCAAGCCGACCATCCTCAACAATGTTGAGACCTACGCGAATGTCCCGCAGATCATCCTCAAGGGCGCTGAATGGTACGCATCCATGGGTACCGGCACCTCTAAGGGTACCA
>JAGDBX010000089.1 GCA_018110935.1 Oscillospiraceae bacterium | reverse complement strand
TTTTTCAGCTGCTGATTCATCACAGCGGTATGCTTTCTGTCAACCAGATAATGCACAAAGCAGGTGAAAAAGTAAATAAACACAACCGCCGCAAAGGTCAGCAGAGCGGCAAGCGGCGTGATCCTGCACCAGCCGAACAGGTGGAGAAGCAGCAGCGTCAGGCCGTAAATCAGCAGAAAATGCAAGGTCCACAGCGTCAGAGAAAGCTTCGGGCTGGCCGGATCAAAGCAAAGCAGCACCGCGGTCGGCAGCGCGGTGATGAAGCCGCTCAGCAGGATCTCCCACAGCACCGTACTGCTCACCTGCTGCCCCGAAAGCGTCAGAAAGCAGGCTGCCGCAATCAGGACAGCTGTCGTGATATCTACAAAATAATGCAGCAATGAGATCAGAAATTCCTTTATCATCAGTCTACCTCCTGAATCCCGAGTTTCACCTTCAGATTGTGAACATACTGGCGCGAAATCACAATTTTCTCGCTGTTTTTCAGACGCGCCTCCAGTTTGCCGCCGAACAGCGGTGACAGATAATCGATCATGCGCATATTGACGATCATGGATTTGGAACAGCGGACAAAATCCAGCGGCGTGAAAAGCTCCTCCAGCTCGTAGAGCTTGTACTTCACCTCATACACTTCTGAACTTCCGTACGCAAACACGCGGTTTTCGTTCGCCTCAAAATAGTATACATCCTGATAATTCAGACGGACGATCTTGTCATCCTGAAATCCGGTCAGCTCTGTGCGCGCGTTCTGGAAGGCCAGCAGCATGGAGAGCATCCGCTGATCCGGCTCCGCGCACCGGACGATGATGACATCCTCGTCGTTCGGCTGCGGCGTTTCGATTACGATTCTCATGATTTTCCTCCGATGTGATGTTGTGACTGCTTAATAAACTGAGAAAAATGTGGTTCAAAGCTCCAGTGTGCCGCCGTGAGAGAGCCGGTATACAGCGGTCCTCCCCTTCAGTGCGTTCTCAAATTCCGAGGTGTCGATCTCAGCACTGAACGGCGGAAATGTATCGTCAAAATGTGTCAGCAGAATTGCCCTGGGGCGGAGTCTCTGGTACATTGATTCCGCAATATCATACAATTTATCCGAGCCCTGATACGGAAACAACGCAAGATCGGCTCCGGCCGGATAGGAAACACCGTCTGAAATGGCCAGACTTCCGGGAATCAGGATCCGTTTGCCGCAGTCCTCCACCAGATAGCACAGAGACTGTTTTTTTTCACGGCAGGATGTGAACTTCCGGACCTTCCCGATCAGTCCGCGGCGGTTCTGCCGTGCCCGTCTGCCGAAGACCGCCTTCAGCACCTCCTGCGCACCGACCTTGATATGGCTGCCCGGAAACGCGGTGATCCGGAAGCCCGCGGCCTCAAAGCGCCCGCCTGCCCGGATCAGCCGCAGATGATCTTTGCCGACGCCCATTCTGAGCAGGCTTTGATACGGAGCTTTCGTGCAGTACACCGCCGTTCCCGGCCGCACGATTTCCCGGATACTGCCGATATGGTCGTAATGACCGTGCGTGATCAGAATATGTCCGCAGTCCGCAAAGGCATCTGCCGGGAGCCGGACGCTGCTGTCCGGAAACGGAATGAACGGATCGACCAGCAGCGTTCTGTCTCCGGCGGAGATCCGGACCGATGCCGTGCCGTACCATGTGATCTGTATCTTTTGATTCTGCATCAGAATTCAACTCTTTCATAGGGGATAACCGCACCGCGGCGCCGGAACGCGGCAGGGTCTGCTCTGAGGATCACATTTTCCCGCACGCTTTGATTCCGATACTATCATAACACAAACCGCGCCCGTTGTCAATGCAGGCTAACCCCTCCCGATTGCATCTTACACCCCTGATTCAGCATCTTACCCTTCAAAAAAAGCAACTTACCCTTTCAGCGGTTGACAGCGGAACAACATTTTTATATAATTGTGAATAAGATATGACGAAGCACGCATATTATATCGTGAGATCCTGCTGCTGTCATCTGACAACCGGACCAGAACCGCCCCCCTCACCGCGCGGATAAGGGCGGTATGGAATTACAATCTGTCAACGATCAAACATCAAAGGAGGATTCTATCATGAGATCATCCCACATGCTCGCATGGCTCGCGGCTGCCGTCATCGGCTTCAGCGCCGGCGCCGTTTCATACGGCTGCGCTGCGGGAGCCGGCATCATCGCCGCCGCGGCAACGGGAGAGGACACCACGGACAGCGGACTGTCCTACACCTATGACACCGTGACCAATGAGGCAACGATCACCGGCTGCACCGTCTCGTCCGGCGAGGTGACAATTCCGTCAAAGATCGGCAGCTACACCGTCACAAAAATCGGTGCAGGCGCGTTTACCCAAAAATACATCAACTCGGTTACGATTCCGGATACAGTCACGGAGATCGGAAATGAGGCGTTCTACCGCTGCATCTATCTGAAAACCCTGACGCTGCCGCAGGTCAGAACCATCGGCGCCAGCGCATTCTTTTACTGCCCGAAGCTGGCATCTGTTTCTGCTCCGCTGGCAGAAACAATCGGGGACAACGCGTTCTGCCATACCAGAGAGCTGGTCTCGATCTCTCTGCCGAAAGCCATAACAATCGGTGACTTCGCGTTTTACGGCGGTACAAAGCTGGAATCGGTTTCCATCCCGAAGGCCGAAACAATCGGTCGGCAGGCTTTTTATGAATGTGCTGCGCTGAGATCCCTCTCTTCCCCAAAGGTCAAAACCGTCGGCGATTTTGCTTTTATGCGCTGTACCGCACTCGCAAGTTTTCATATGAACAATGCCGAAACCATCGGTTACGGCGCCTTCCGGAATTGCACGAGCCTGGAATATGTCTCTCTGCCGTACTCTGTCACAGAGGTCGGGGCGTTTGCCTTTGCGGACTGCACAGGAATGAAGACTCTGCAGATCTGGGGGCCGGCGAAGCTGAACGCCAATGCGGTTTACCGCTGCTCTTCCCTGATCGGTGTGACGCTCAGCGAGGAGTCCTATACAAATCCTTCCACCGTTGCCTTTTACCACTGCCCGAAGCTCGAACGAATCAACGGCATTCCGGTGTTCACATATGGGACGGACAGTCAGGGCAGATCGTATCCGGTTCTGAGCTCTGACCCCGGCGTTCAGACTGCCATCCGGCGGCATTTCGGCAACAGCATTGATGTCGGATTTGCGAATGACTACATCACTGCGCTCTGCAACTATGTTGTCGAAACGGAAACCGATCCCTGGATGAATGACGCACTGAAGGCAAAGCAGCTCCATGACTGGCTCGTCCGGCACTGCGAGTATTCAGACTGTGACAGCTGTATGCCGGGCGGCTGGCCAAACTCAGTATTCCTCAGCTATGGAATCAACCTTCGCGGGGAAGGCATCGGGGAAGCTGTCTGCGCGGGCTATGCGACTGCATACTCCATGCTGCTCGCATCGGCGGACATCGAGTCCCACCGGATCCACGGTTCCGGTCACGAGTGGAATGTCGTCAAAATTGACGGGGAGTATTATCAGATCGACCCGACATGGGATGATCCGATCCTGCTCTTCACGCCTGCTGGATATGAAAAGCCAGTGGAATACACCTATTTCATGAAGAGCTATGATGAAATGGTCAAGGTGAGCAGCCACGGCGTGCAGGAGCTGAATACAGACGAAACCAGTTATCACCCGCTGCTCGCAAAGTACACCTGCTCCGATCCGGATATCGCAAAGCGCTGCACCAAGAGCCTTCGGGACGAAAATCAGGACGGCATCGCGGACTATGACTTCGATCTGGACGGCACATGGTTCCAGTATGATTTTCAGGATGATCTGAACGCATACAACAATGTTTTCAGCTTTCTGTATTCCGGCGCACCGGAAAACAGCAACGCAATGGACTATGCCAACGGCAAGCTGCCGGAGATCGTTGACAACCTGCATCAGCTGCACTGGAGCTTCATGGATTTCGTCAACAACTGCGGCCCGCACGACCAGACCGTTGAGATCGGTGATATGGCGACATTCAGTGTCAGCCTCTTCGGCGACAAACTGAGCTACCAGTGGCAGTATCAGAACGCCGGTTCTTCCTCATGGAAAGACTCTACCCTGAGCGGTGCCAATACTGCGTCCGTCAGCACCACGGCTGCAGACGGCAAGCACGGCCGGAAATACCGCTGTGTTGTCACGAATCAGAAGGGCGATACGCTCATTTTCGGACCGGGCACCCTGTTTGTCGCCCCGAAAATCACAAAACAGCCGGTGAATGTAACCGCTCCGATCGACAGCCCGGTGCATTTTACGGTCAAGGCAAACGGCACAGGTCTGACCTATCAGTGGCAGTTTATAAAGAGCGGTTCTTCAGAATGGAAAAACTCGTCTGCCAGCGGCGCGAAAACCGCAACGGTCAGCACCACGGCGACCGAAGCCAGAAACGGCATACTGTACCGCTGCGTTATCACAAATCAGAACGGACTGTCTGTCACCTCTGACGCCGCACTCCTGACTGTGACGCCGAAAATCACCGCACAGCCCCAGAATGTGACCAAGTCGATCGGCGACACCGCAAAGTTCACCGTCACCGCAGAGGGTACCGGTCTGACCTATCAGTGGCAGCTGAAACTGCCGAATTCTGACACATGGAAGAAATCGACGGCGACCGGCGCACAGACCGCGGCTGTCAGCCTTTCCGCAACAGAGGCGAGAAACGGCTATCAGTACCGCTGCGTTATCACAAACAAATCAGGTATGTCTGTCACCTCTGATGCCGCAGCCCTGTATACGGCACCGAAGATCACAAAACAGCCCGCCTCCGCCGGCGGTGCGCTGAACGAAACCGTGAAGTTCTCCGTCACGGCAGAGGGTTCCGGGCTGACCTATCAGTGGCAGTATCAGTCTGACAGCTCCGCCGCATGGAAAGACTGCGCAAGCGGTGCCCAGAATGCTTCCTACAGCAGCAAGGCGACAGAGGCCAAGAACGGCCGGAAATACCGCTGCATCATCACGAACAAGTTCGGCAATTCCGTCACCTCCTCCGCAGCGACGCTGAAGCTGACCGCGAAGATCACCACACAGCCCAAGAATGTGACCGCGGCTGTCGGAAACACTGTGAAGATCACCGTTGCCGCCGAAGGCGATGGCCTTACCTATCAGTGGAAATACTACGATGAAAGCACCGGCACATGGGTCAACGCGACTGATTCCGGCGCAAAGACCAATACGCTGAAGCTCACGGCCTCTGATGACCTCAACGGCAGGAAATACAGATGCGTGATCGGAAACAGCCTCAAAAACTATGTCAACTCCTACTCCTCCACCCTGACGGTCACCCCGAAGATCACTTCTCAGCCGAAAACCGTGACGGTTGCCGTAAACGAAGCAGCAAAGTTCAATGTCACGGCAAAAGGCACCGGACTGACCTATCAGTGGCAGTATCAGAACAGCGGTTCGACGGCATGGACGAACTGCACCGGAAGCAAGGCAGTGACCGCTTCCTACAGCACAACAGCGACAGCCGCCAAAAACGGCAGGAAATACCGCTGCGTTGTCACGAACGCGAACGGGAAATCCGTCAACTCGTCAGCGGCAGTGCTGAATGTAACCTGACATCCTCCAAAACCTGTTGTTCTCCTGATCTCCCCCTAAGCAGCGCAAAGCGGCCTTTCTCTGAAAAGAGGAGGGCCGCTTTGCATACTGCGGCTCACCCTGACCGGATGCAGCCGGCATTTCTTTTGTGATACTGTACAATTTCTCTTTGTGATCATTGTGCACAGCGCCGATTTTTGAACGCAGCTGTCACTTTTTCGCCGTTTTATGACGGTTCTGTATGAGATGCGTCTTGCTTTATATTGCAGAATTTGCTATAATGAAAGCGTATCGGATGTTCTCTGCGCATCTGAAATCATGATGACAGGAAAAAGGAGGTTTTTATGACAAAACTGAAACATCTGGCCGGGAAGGCCGCGGCTTCGGCAGCTTCCGCCGTCATGCTGATGACAGCAGTGCAGTTCCCGGCCGCGTCGGCCGCGGAAGAACCGGTGCTGCGCATGAATCTCATGGGCGGCGGCTCGGTCATCGGCATCGGGTATCAGCTCGAAGTGCCGGACGCACTGTCCGCGTACACGGTGACGCTGGACGGCGAAAAAGTCACGCCGGCGGAGGACGGCACCTTTGAAGCGTATGAGTATGCGGCGTACATGACACAGCCGCACACGGTCACGGTCAGAAAGGGCGGCAGGCAGATCCTGAAAAAGGAGACCTCGGTCTGCTCCTATCTGAACACGCTGCTCGCAGACAGCGAATCCAGTGCGTATCACAATGCTGCAAAGGCGATGCTCGTCTACGGCGGTGCAGCACAGGCATATTTCGGCATTGATACGGAGCATCCCGCGGATGCCGGAATCGACAAGGACGGGCTTCCGGCGCCGGAATTACCTGAGGATATTTTTCCAACCCCCCCGCGCGCTTTTATCGAGACCTTGCTGGAAAAAGATATTCGCTACCGGTGTGAAATGATTACGAACATACCGGTGACATACACCGGCATGAATCTCTCACTGCAGTCTGAGATCCAGTTCTCACTGTTCTTTGAACCGAAAGCAGAATACACGGCCAAAGAGGCCGAGGAATATCTGAAAGCGTGCACCTTCGGCGGGGAACCGGCT
>JAGDBX010000088.1 GCA_018110935.1 Oscillospiraceae bacterium | reverse complement strand
TTTCACCCTGGTTTCATTTAAATTTTCCGGTATTCCGAATGGAAAGCGGAATTGCATATATTATAACACAAGCTGCAGCAGTTCGTCAAGTGCCGCCGGCGCGTCCCGACGGATAGCGGTATCGCTCCGCGCTGTTCAATAATGGGGCGCTGCCCCAATCCCCGCTCAAGGGACGGTGTCCCTTGAGAATCCCGTTATGAGGACAGCAAAGCCCCCGCCGTTCGGCGGGGGCTTCATCAGTCAGACAAAAAAGCGGGTTTTCAGTTCTGTGAACCCGGCTTCCGGGCGTTTGCGAGCATGAGCTTGACGCGGTTCTCCTGATTGACTCTTGTCGCGCCGGGATCATAGTCGATCGCCGTGATATTCGCGTTCGGATAGGCATTTTTGATGACGCGCATCATGCCCTTAGCCACGATGTGATTCGGCAGGCAGCCAAAAGGCTGCGTGCAGATGATGTTCTCGGTTCCGGTTTCCGCGAGCGCCGCCATTTCGGCGGTGATCAGCCAGCCCTCGCCCATGCTGACGCCCTGGCTGATATACCGGTCGGCGCGGTCTCTGAGATGCTCAAAGTCATGCGGCGGATCAAAGACACCGTGCTTTTTCACTGCCTTGATCTGCTGCTTCTGCATCGCGTAGATCGCCTTGTAGCCGAGCCCGTTGTAAATGACGCTCTTGTCAATGAAGTGATAGAGCTTTCCGTCCACGGCGGTGCTGATCGCGCAGTACATGACGAATTCCAGCAGCGACGGGATGACCGGCTCGCAGCCCTCCGAGAGCAGATAGTCCTCCAGATGGTTGTTCGCGAGCGGCGAATACTTGACATAGATCTCACCGACGATGCCGACGCGGATCTTGTTGCGCGCGGAACGCGGAATCGCCGCAAAATCGTCAAGGATCTGCTTATAAAGCCGCTTTGTGTGCAGATATTCCGACGAGGCGAATGCCTTTTCGAGCCTGCGCTGCCATTTTTTCAGCGTTTTGTCGGTCATGCCCTTTTTGAGCTCATAGGGGCGGCACTGGTTGGAGACCAGCATCAGCAGGTCGCCGTACAGCACGGCATAGAGAAATTTCAGGAAGATCTTGGGCGTCATCTGCCAGCCGGATTTCGGATCCTTTTCAAGACCGGAGAAATTCAGCGAGATGACCGGTACCTGCGGGAACTGCTCCTCGAGCGCCTTGCGCAGCAGATGGATGTAATTCGACGCACGGCAGCCGCCGCCCGTCTGCGTGATGAGCAGTGCGGTGCGGTTCGGGTCATAGCGCCCGGATTTCAGCGCCTCCATGAACTGTCCGATGACAAGCAGCGCCGGATAGCAGGTGTCGTTGTGGACATTTTTGAGTCCCTCGTCCACGACGGCTCTGCTTGCCGTGCGCAGCAGCTCGCAGTTGTAGCCGTAAGGCTTCAGGATACTGATGAGCAGCTGGAAATGTACCGGCAGCATATCCGGAACAAGGATCGTGTGTGTCTTCTTCATTTCCGGTGTAAACCGTGCCATATTGCTTCACCTTTCAGATTGTTATGGTTTCCGGAACGCATAGCCCCCGCGGAAACAGCCTCAGTGACCCGCCAGCATGACCAGCAGGCTGATGAGGTCCTCCGATGTCAGTCCCTCCTGCCCGTCCAGTTCGGCATTGAGTTTGCCCATGCTCGTGATCCGGACCGGATCTTCTGCGAGATACCGCGCCAGCAGCACCGCGTCCGCGACCCGTACATCACCGGAGCAGTCCACATCACCCGGAAGAAGCTCGTGATCCTGTCTGCCGGATTCAACCGTCGTCTCGCTGCCGTGTGTGTCCTCGGTCAGCGTGGTGGTGGTCGTCGTCGAGGTGGATGTCGTGGTGCCTTGCGTATCTTCCGTCAGCGTCGATGTGGTCGTCGTCGAGGTGGATGTTGTCGTGCCTTGCGTATCTTCGGTCAGCGTCGTCGTGGTGGTCGTGCTTGTTGTGGTCGTGGTGGATTCGGTTGTCTTCGGCTTTTCCTTGATCTCTTCAAGGCTCGGCTCCACGTCGTACCACCAGTCCGTCCACGGATTGCCCGCGCGCTGCTTTGCGGCGACCTCGCCCTTTGTCCATGTGAAGACATTGTCGTACAGGTGGCCTTCCTCGTAATACCACTGTGCCAGCGCCGCGCCCTCATCGGGATAGTTCGCGTAGTAGCCGTCGTTGTCGCCCGTGTAGTTCGCCCAGCCGGTATTGTGGCCCTTGAGCGCGCCGCGCACGACCTGCCAGCCGGTCAGATCGTAATCAACGATCGCCTGCCGGATGAAGTGAATGATCTTGCGGACGCCCATGTGGTTGGAAATGATCGCGTCATAGAAATTGTTTTTCGTCAGGTCATACCATTCCAGCTCCGGGACATCCTCCTCCTGCATGAAAGAGGTGCCGGGATCGCGGAAGGCCGTGACAGCGGTCTGCAGCGTGCCGTAGGCGTGTGCGGAGCTGACGCCGAAGCCCTCAGAGAACGCGGTCTCGATGTCGGCGCCGTCGCCGTTGCCGCCCAGTGTCGATTCCAGCGTGCCGACACCCAGAAACAGCGCGTAGACCTTTTCACGCTCGGTCTGGCCGAAGCGCACGGAGATGAGATCCCAGTGCTCGTCGATCTCCTTGTAGAGCGCGTATTTGACCTGCTGGATCGTCATTTTGTGATTGATCGCACGCAGCTCCTCGACCGGTGTGTCTTCCGGCGCCATGCGTTCACCGAAGTTGAACGGGTTGCCGACGCCCTCCTCCTGCACATTGCGGGACGGATCATGCGCGATTTCCTCCGCCGCCGCGGTCTGCACCGGCAGCATGAAGGCGGACTGCATCATCAGCGTGAGTCCGGTCAGGACAGCGAACAGTTTTCCTTTTTTCATGATTGCATTCTCCCCTCTGTATCAGTAATTCAGCCGGTCCGGTGCCGCTCAGTGCAGCATCGCGGTCAGATCGTTCAGAAGCTCGCGGCATTCCGCGTCTGAGAGCTCGCCGACATGCGTTTTGGCAAGCTGCGCGATGATCTGCGATTCGCTGTCGGCGGCAAAGCTCATCTGTCCGCCGGACTGCGCCGCCATTTTCTGCGCGTGCGCTTCCTTTTCCGCCTTTGACTGCGCCTCCATTTCGGTCAGCAGCGCCCGTGCGCGGTTCGTGACCTGCGAAGGCAGTCCCGCCAGCTTCGCAACCTCGATGCCGTAGCTGTCATCGGCCGCGCCGTCCACGATCTTCCGCAGAAAACGGATCGTGTCGCCGTGCTTTTTGACCGCAACGGAGAGGTTCCGCACGCCGTCGCACTGCCCCTCCAGCATAGTCAGCTCGTGGTAATGTGTGGCAAACAGTGTTTTGCAGCCGATCTTTCTGCCGGAGATGAACTCCGCGACCGCGCGCGCAATGCTGATGCCGTCAAAGGTCGAAGTGCCTCTGCCGACCTCGTCCAGTATGACAAGGCTGTTCGGCGTTGCGCGCTTCAGAATGTCCGAAACCTCGTGCATCTCGACCATGAAGGTCGATTCGCCCGCGGTCAGGTCATCCGACGCGCCGACTCTGGTGAAGATCGCGTCCACAACGGAAATTCTCGCGTATGACGCCGGCACAAAGCTGCCCATCTGCGCCATCAGCACGATCAGCGCCGTCTGCCGCATATAGGTCGATTTGCCGCTCATATTCGGCCCGGTGATGATCGCCAGACGGTTTGCCTTCTGGTCCAGCAGCACATCATTCGGCACAAAGACCGTGTCGGTCAGCATCTGCTCAACGACCGGATGCCGTCCGCCGTGGATCTCGATTCTGCCGTCCACGGCGATTTCCGGCTTGCAGTATTCGTTTTCAAGCGCGGTCAGCGCCAGCGAGCAGAGTACATCGACCTGCGCGACCGCGGCGGCTGTCTCCTGCACGGTCTTGAGCTGCGCGGCGAGAAACTCCCGCAGCTCGGAGAAAATCTCCGCCTCCAGCGCCAGCGCTCTGTCCTTTGCGCCGACGATGGTGTTTTCGGCGTTCCGGAGCTCCTGCGTGATGTACCGTTCACAGTTCGCGAGCGTCTGCTTGCGGATCCACTCCGGCGGCACCTGCTCGTAATAGGAGCGGGACACCTCAAGAAAGTATCCGAACACGCGGTTGTAGCCTGTTTTCAGCGTCTTGATGCCGGTGCGCTCCCGTTCGCGCTCCACGATCTCCGCGATCACATCCGTGCCGTGGTCCATCGCGTGGCGCAGCCGGTCAAGCTCCTCATGGAAGCCGTCGCGGATCACGCCGCCGTCCTTGATCTGCACAGGCGGTTCTTCGGTAATTGCGCGCTCGATCAGGTCGGAGATCTCATTGAGCGGGGAGATCTCCGCTTCGAGCTTCTGAAGCAGCTTTGAGGCGCTGAGCTTCTGAAGCAGCGTCTTGATCTCCGGCAGCTGCAGCGCGGTCTGCGAAAGCGCCTTCATATCGCGCGGTGTCGCCTTCTGGAACATCACTCTTGACATCAGGCGTTCCAGATCAAAGACCTTGTCAAGCAGATCGCGCAGCTCCGTCATCGTCACAGACTGCTTTGTCAGCAGCTCCACGGCATTGAGCCGGTCCATGATCCGGGCGGGCGCGGTCAACGGCTGCTCCATCCAAGTGCGGAGCATCCGTCTGCCCATGGCGGTCTCCGTCCGGTCAATGACGCCGAGCAGAGAGCCTTTTTTCTCGTGGGAGCGCAGTGTTTCGGTCAGCTCCAGATTGCGTCTCGCGGACGCGTCCAGCGCCATGATGCCGTCCTTTCCGTGGATCGTGATCTCCGTGAAGCGCCCGACCAGCGCACGCTGCGTCTCGGCGATATACTGAAACAGCCCGCAGCAGACCGCTGTATCGGTGCCGTTTTCGGAGAGCCCGAGCGTCTGCACGGAATCCGCGCCGAACTGTCTGAGCAGCGTCTCGCGCTGCCTTGCGGGCAAGAAGCACTCCTCGTCGCGCAGCGTGACCATGCAGTTGGTGCGGGTTTTCAGAAAGTCCGCAACAGGCTTATAATCCAGAAAATCCTTTGTGATGAGCAGCTCCGCCGGACGGTAGCGGTCCAGCAGCGAAATGATCTCATCGGTGCGGCCTTTTCCCTCCGCACGGTGCAGATTGACGGCACCGGTCGAGATGTCCGCGGCACAGAAGGCGATCTCCTCGCCCTCGCTCCGCACCGCCGCAAGATAATTGCAGCTGGATTCATCCAGCATCGAGGATTCGATCAGCGTGCCGGGCGTGACGACGCGGATGATGCCGCGCTCGACCAGTCCCTTGGCCAGTGCAGGATCCTCCATCTGCTCGCAGATCGCGACGCGGTAGCCGAGATTCACCAGCCGCTTCAGATACTGCTCATAGGCGTGATACGGCACGCCGCACATCGGCGCGCGCTCCGGCAGACCGCAGTCCCGGCCGGTCAGCGTCAGCTCCAGCAGCTTTGAGACCAGTATCGCGTCGTCGAAGAACATCTCGTAGAAATCGCCGAGACGGAAAAAGACGATCGCGTCGCCGGATGCCTCCTTGACAGCCAGATACTGCTGCATCATCGGCGAAAGCTTTGAGCGGTCGATCTCCATATGCCGCTCCGTTCCGTTCAGTGACAGCCGCCGCAGGCAGAGCAGTCGCCCGTGCAGGATGCGGCGGCATTCGGATCATAGGAATCGGGATCCTGTCCTGCTGCGCTCATCGCGATCACGCGGTTGATGCCGTCCAGCAGCTGCTCAAACGAAGCTCTTGCGCCCTGATAGGCCGCCATAGAGGGGTTCGCCATGATCTGCCCGTACAGCTCCTTCACCGCGCCGTCCAGCGCCTGTTCCCGGTCGCTGTCGGGTGTCTCCTTCTCCTGCTCGTGCTGCAGGTCAAGGCGCTTTAAGTTGAATTCGGCGATCAGCTGCTGCAGCGCTTCATCCCTGTCGTTCGTTTCCGCCGCCTCGCGGAATTTCAGATAGGTCTCATCCTGCTGCAGCGCCTTTCCGAGCGCCTTTGCCATTTCCATGATATCTGCCATTGTGATTGACTCCTTTGACCGGTTTGGGCGATGCGGCAAAAGTCTGTCTCCGCATCAGACATCCCCGCCCTGAGGCGGGGTGTCATTCCTGTTTTTGCCCCATATCTTCATTACGGGATTCCGCAGCCTTTAATTCAGCTCAATGCCGGAGACATCGTCGATTGTCAGCGTGGTGAGCTGGCCGTTGGTCGGCGATTCGATCGCCGCCAGGCGGTTTGCCTGATTCGTGATCGCCTTTTCAAAGAAATTGCGGATATCACGCGCGTTTGCGAAGGTGTCAAGGTTCATGCCGCAGCGCAGCGTGAAGTATTCGAGCACTGCGTCCTCCGCCTCCTTGGTCGGCTTCATGCCGGACTTCGTGCAGATGCTCTTGAAAATATCGAGCAGCTCATCCGGCATATAGTCCTCAAACATGATGACCTTGTTGAAGCGGGAGCGCAGGCCGGGGTTGCTGTCCAGAAACTCCTCCATGAGATCGGTGTAGCCCGCCACGATGACGATGAAGTCGTCGCGGTGATCCTCCATCTCCTTGAGCAGCGTGTTGATCGCTTCCTGTCCGAAATCGCCCTTTCCGGTATTGGTCGTCAGGGCATAGGCCTCGTCGATGAACAGCACGCCGCCCATCGCCTGCTCGATGACCTCCTTGGTTTTCAGGGCCGTCTGCCCGACATAGCCGGAGACCAGGCCGGAGCGGTCCACTTCGACGAGCTGACCTTTGGACAGCACACCCAGACATTTGTAAATGCCGGCGAGGATTCGCGCAACGGTCGTCTTGCCGGTGCCGGGGTTGCCGAGAAACGCCATGTGCAGCGACATCGCAGACTGCGGCATTCCGCGGTCCTCACGCATCTTGCGCACGCGGATCAGGTTGATCAGGCTGCTGAGGTCCTGCTTGACGGCCTGCAGACCGGTCAGCTCCTCGAGCTTTGCGAGCTGCCCCTCAAGCGTCATTTCCTCATCCTGCTTCTTCTGCTGCGGATTCTGGTTCTGCTGCCCGTTGTTCTGCTGGAAGGGATTCTGCACGGGCGGCTGATTCGGTGTGCCGGGGCCGCCGGACGGGCCGCCGTTTGAGCTGCCCCACGGCGAATTGCCGCTGCCGCCCTGCGGCGGCACGACCGGACGGTTCTTGGCCATTTCCTCACGGCGGCGCTGCTCGCGCACCATGTTTTCCCAGTCGGTGATGTACTGCATCCGGTAATTGCGGAGCTGCAGCACGATCGCACTTAAATCGCGCATGACAAGGCGGTCCGCCTGCGAACGGTCGCAGGTCATGAAGTCAAGTCCCGCCTGATTGACGAACTCGATGAACTGCAGGCTCATGCCGCCGATCGGCACGGTCTCAAGGTCACATTTCAGGAAGGGCATCATCATCGTGATGAGGCTGTCCTTCAGGCTGTATTTCGTGATCTTGCTGCTGACATTGAAGCGGTCGATCTGATCCGCTGACATCGAATAGCCCAGCGCGTCGTTGAGATAGGCGATCTCGGACATGGTGATATTGCCGTTGCTGGAGCTGAGATACACATAAAACTTCAGCATTGTGAAGCGCAGGTAATCCTGATTCGATCTGCCCTGCACCTGTACGCTGTAATTCCGCTGTTCACAGGCTGCGCAGTTCTCGTAGATCTGCGTCAGCTGTCTTGCGACACTGTCCTGCATTCCTCTGTTCCTCCCTGATTCTGTTTTAACAATATCTCGCACCCTAAGATAGGATCAGCATCAATCTTTGCCAAATAACAACTCATCTAAACTCATTTTTGCTGAAGCAAAAACGATCTTGTGGAAGACCTTTTTGCCCTTTTTGACGATCAGCTCTCCGTCTGCCGGGGTATACACCGTCTTCGGATCGGTGACCTTTCCGTCGTTGACCGAGACGCCGCCCTGCTGCACGAGGCGCCGTGCCTCGCCGTTTGAGGGCGCTAGCTTTGCCTTGACGAGCATCGTCAGAATGCCGATCTGCCCGTCGGTCAGGTCGTCCGCGGTGATCTCGGTCGTCGGCATATCGTCGCTGACGCCGCCGCCCGCGAAGATCGCTCTTGCGGCTTCGAGCTGTTTTTTCGCCTCTTCCTCACCGTGGACGAGTGCGGTCAGCTCATAGGCGAGCGTTTCCTTTGCCTTGTTGTACGCCGCGCCGGAATCGAGATGCTGCTCCATGTCCTCGATCTGCTCGATCGGCAGGAAGGTCAGCATCTTCAGGCACTTGATGACATCGGCGTCACCGACATTTCTCCAGTACTGGAAGAAATCGTAGGGAGAGGTCTTTTCGGCATCGAGCCAGACGGCGCCCTTTTCGGTCTTGCCCATCTTCTTGCCCTCGGAATTGAGCAGCAGCGTGATGGTCATGGCGTTGGGGTCCTTGCCGAGCTTCTTGCGGATCAGCTCCGTGCCGCCGAGCATGTTAGCCCACTGATCGTCGCCGCCGAACTGCATATTGCAGCCGTAATCCTGGAACAGGCGGTAGAAATCATAGCTCTGCATGATCATGTAGTTGAACTCGAGGAA
>JAGDBX010000087.1 GCA_018110935.1 Oscillospiraceae bacterium | reverse complement strand
GTTCTCGCTCGGCGGATACAGCATGGAGCAGACAGTACCGAATCTGCTCAAAACGACCTTATGAAGGGTCGTTGCTGCGACATTCGCGTTCTAAGGCAACAAGAAGTAGGGTTTTATGAGCAAGACCGAAAACGGCGCCGACCTGATGCACGAGGTCAGAACATTTTTCGGCGCCCGTGCGGTTTCGTTCTTCATGGAACTCGGTCTGATGTGGCTGACAACTGCGCACTGGAAGTGGAATTACGCGCTGATGGCGTTTCTGGTGCAGTTTGTCATTCTCGCGATGAACTATATATTCAGCAAGCTGGTCGTTTTCAAAAAGGGTGCTTCTGCGGAAGAACAGAAACCGGAAGCCGGAAGATCATGAAAAAGTTCCCCCGCCGTTCTTATATGTGCGCCGCGAATATGGAAGTCTTATGCTGTAGTATTTCTGATGTGCCGTCAGAAGTACTATGGCGTTTCAATGGACGATGCAGCTATACTGTGCTATAATTGTTACTGACATAAATCGGAATTTGGAGGAGAGATTCTATGAGCATACGTTTCAAAGGAAGGCGCAAAATCATCGTTGACGGACAAACATATTTATGGTACATTGCTTTGGACGATGAATCTCCGTACAATATTTTGAACATCGTTTCAGATGATAAATACCTGATTCTGTCTTGTCCCCTCCAGACAAAAACAGAATATGTAATCAGCAAAGGCAGAGTATTCCAAGGAAAAGAAACGAAAGAAGGCTGGGGCAGATACTTGCTTCCATTTTCTATTCCAGAAAGCATCACGCCGAAATTTGTTGAAAAATTGATCTTCTGGTCAACGCAAAATACAGATGCAGTCAAAATACAATGGAATAACGATCAAGGTGTTCCTGTATAATAACTTCTGATTTATCTTAGCAGGCAAATACAATGCCCCGAAGCACTTTGAAAAGCTTCGGGGCAAAACTTCTATATAGGTATCCGTTTTACAGGCGGAGGAGCTTTTTTACGAATAATCCACAACATTGACCCAGCGGGAAAGCAGCGCGAATTCTTCCTCGCTGTTTTCCTTGACAGACTGCGAGGCCGCGACGATCGGCATCCAGCTCTGCACATACTGCAGCGCGGTATCGCTCATTTTGCAGAACATCCGCAGGTATTCCTTTGCAAGCACGGAATCGCCGTTCAGCATCATGTAGAGATAGGTTCTGGCCACATCCGCGGAAGCATTTCCCTGTGTCGCGTGTGCCCAGTCGATGATAAAGGGCGTGCCGTCCGGCCGGATGATCACATTCGACGGATTGAAGTCGCCGTGGCAGACCTTCTTGTGGTTCGGCATTCCCTCAAGGCGGGTGTGCAGTTCAAAGCGCACAGTAGCCTCAAATTTGCTGTCGCTGATCTTGCGGTGCATCTTGTCCTTGAGCTTGGTCAGCAGCGGAGCGCGCTGCTGATGGATCTTCATCTGCAGTTCAACGAACAGTTTCAGATATTCCTCCTGTTTATCGGGGTTCTCATCCATGAGCTGCTGCAGTGTCTTTCCCTCGATGTAATCCGAGCGGATCGCCCAGCATCCGTCAATCATGAAAACCTCGTGAATGCGCGGGATATCGAGCCCTGTTTCTTCCACACGCGCCTGATTGAGCGCCTCATTCAGCACCGATGCCTTAGAATAGTCCTCATTGAATACCTTGACAACGGTATCGCCTTCGCGGTAGACCTTTTTCTTCGGGCGCACCGCAATGATCTGATCTTCCTGAAATGCCATGATACACACCTCCCGTTAGACTGTTTCGCTGTTCTTGCCGTAATATGCGTTGAGATACATCTGCCTGATCTCGGCGATCAGCGGGTAGCGCGGGTTTGCGCCGGTGCACTGGTCGTCAAATGCCTGTTCTGCCATTTCGTCGAGTCTTGCGAGGAAGTCCTCCTCCTTGATGCCCCATGCCTGAATGCTGTCCGGAATACCGATCGTCGCCTTCAGCTCGTTGAGCGCCTTGATGAGCGCCTCAAATTTGTCAGGATCGGTTCTGCCCTTGAAGCCGCAGGCAGCAGCGATCTCCGCGTAGCGTGCGAGTGTGTGCGGATAAGCATACTGCGGGAAGGTACCCATCTTGTGGGGAACTTCGACCGCGTTGAAGCGCATGACCTGTTCGAGCATCAGTGCGTTCGCCACGCCGTGCGGGATGTGGTGGAATGCGCCGAGCTTATGTGCCATCGAATGGCAGACACCGAGGAAGGCGTTTGCGAACGCCATGCCCGCGAGTGTCGCGGCGTTTGCCATGTTTTCCCATGCCTCCACATCGACCGCGCCGTTCTGATAAGTGCGCGGGAGGTTCTCAAAGACGAGCTTCAGTGAGCGCTGTGCAAGGCCGTCAGTGTAATCGGTTGCCATCATGGAGGCGTAGGCTTCAAGTGCGTGTGTCGCAACGTCAATACCGGACGCGGAGGTCAGGCTCTTGGGCGCGGTTTTCATCATGTCAGAGTCAATGATCGCCATTTTCGGCATCAGCTCGTAGTCAGCCAGCGGATACTTGACGCCGGTGTTCTGGTCGGTGATGACCGCGAACGGCGTGACCTCAGAGCCTGTTCCGGCAGAGGTCGGGATCGCGACAAAATAAGCCTTTTCACCCATTTTCGGGAAGGTGTAGATTCTCTTGCGGATATCGCAGAAGCGCATGGCCATATCAAGGAAATCCGCTTCCGGATGCTCATAGAGCACCCACATGATCTTGCCGGCATCCATTGCGGAGCCGCCGCCGACTGCGATGATGACATCCGGCTCAAAGGAGCGCATCTGCTCCGCGCCCTTGACTGCCGATTCCAGAGAAGGATCCGGTGCGACATCCGAGAAGGTCGTGTGCACAATGCCCATGCTGTCCAGCTTGTCGGTGATCTGTTTGGTATAGCCGTTCTTGAAGAGGAAGCTGTCTGTCACGATGAAGCAGCGCTTCTTTCCCATGACGGTGCCGAGCTCATCAAGCGCGACGGGCAGGCAGCCGGTTTTGATGTAGACCTTTTCCGGCGCACGGAACCACAGCATATTCTCTCTCCTCTCCGCGACAGTCTTGATATTGAGCAGATGCTTGACGCCGACATTCTCGCTGACGGAATTGCCGCCCCATGAGCCGCATCCGAGCGTCAGCGAAGGCGTGAGATTGAAGTTGTAGAGATCACCGATGCCGCCGTGCGACGAAGGCGTATTGACAAGAATACGGCAGGTCTTCATGCGCTCCGCCATTTCGTCGATCTTTGCGCGCTCGGTGACAGCATTGAGATAGACGGAGGAGGTGTGCCCGTAGCCGCCGTCCGCGATCAGGCGCTCCGCCTTCTGCATCGCTTCTTCAAAGTTCTTCGCGTGATACATCGCGAGAACAGGGGAGAGCTTTTCATGCGCGAATTCCTCGTCGATGCTGACATCCTCGACCTCACCAATCAGGATCTTCGTGGTCTCGGGCACCTTGACGCCGGAGAGCGATGCGATCTTATACGCGGTCTGACCGACGATCGCGGCATTCAGTGAGCCGTTGATGATGATGGTCTGCCGGACCTTGTCGAGCTCTTTGCCCTGCAGGAAGTAGCAGCCGCGGGCGATGAATTCCTTTTTGACTTTGTCGTAGATCTTGTCCAGCACGATCGTGGACTGCTCAGAAGCGCAGATCATGCCGTTATCAAAGGTCTTGGAGTGGATGATGGAGCTGACCGCAAGCGTGATGTCTGCGGAATCGTCGATGATCGCGGGCGTGTTGCCGGCACCGACGCCGACAGCGGGCTTTCCGCTCGAATAAGCGGCATTGACCATGCCGGGGCCGCCGGTCGCGAGAATGATATCGGAATATCGCATGACGGTGTTCGTCATATCGAGGCTCGGCTTGTCGATCCAGCCGATCAGCCCCTCCGGCGCGCCTGCCTTGTAGGCCGCCTCCGCGACGATCTTCGCTGCCGCGATCGTTGATTCCTTTGCTCTTGGATGCGGTGAGATGATGATGCCGTTTCGCGTCTTCAGCGTGATCAGTGTCTTGAAGATCGCAGTCGAAGTGGGGTTGGTTGTCGGGATGACGGCCGCAATGACGCCGATCGGCTCCGCGATCCGCATCGTGCCCATAGACTCGTTGCGCTCAATGACGCCGCAGGTTCTGGTGTCCTTGTAGGCGTTGTAGATGTATTCAGAAGCAAAGTGATTCTTGATCACCTTGTCTTCGACAACGCCCATGCCGGTCTCTTCGACCGCCATTTTCGCGAGCGGGATGCGCGCCTGATTCGCGGCGATTGCCGCTGCGCGGAAGATCGCGTCGACCTTCTCCTGCGGGAATTCCGCAAACTGCTCCTGTGCGGCGCGGACGCGGGCGAGCAGCGCCTTCAGAGCATCTACTGTGTCAACAACGGGATAATCCATCATGATCATGCACTCCAGTCATTCATTGTGGACAGCGGCGGGTTTTGTCAGCCCGCCGCGTTCGGATATCTGTCAGGGCAGCGCCGTCAGCCGATGACGGAGAGCAGCACACCGGCTGCGACTGCCGAGCCGATGACGCCTGCGACATTCGGTCCCATCGCGTGCATCAGCAGGAAGTTGGTCGGGTCGGTCTCAGCACCGACCTTCTGGGAAATACGCGCTGCCATCGGAACGGCGGAAACGCCGGCCGAACCGATCAGCGGGTTGACCTTGCCCTTGGTTGCCCAGTACATGATCTTGCCGAAGATCAGACCGCAGGCCGTACCGAGCGAGAAGGCGATGACGCCCAGCAGCATGACGCCGCCGAACTTGATGTTGATGATCTGGTCCGCCTTTGTCGTCGCACCGACAGAGATGCCGAGGAAGATCGTGACAATGTTCATCAGTGCGTTCTGGGCGGTGTCGATCAGTCTGGCTGCGACACCGGATTCCTTCAGCAGGTTGCCGAACATCAGCATACCGACCAGCGGTGCTGCGGACGGCACGAGCAGGGAGACGATGATCGTGACCGCGATCGGGAAGATGATCTTTTCGGTCTTGGAGACAGAGCGGAGCTGCTCCATTTTGACGGAGCGCTCTTTCTTTGTCGTCATGGCGCGCATGATGGGCGGCTGGATGATCGGGACAAGCGCCATGTATGTATAGGCCGCAAGTGCGATGTTACCCGTCGTAATGGCGCCGCCGCCTGTCAGCAGCTTGGTCGAGACATAGATGGCAGTCGGGCCGTCCGCACCGCCGATGATGGCGATGGAACCGGCTTCCGCAGCCGTAAAGCCCAGCAGACCGGCGACAACAAAGGTGAAGAAGATACCGCCCTGCGCCGCGGCGCCGAGCAGGAAGCTCTTGGGGTTTGCAATCAGCGGGGAGAAGTCGGTCATACAGCCGATGCCGAGGAAGATCAGCGGGGGATATAGCTGGAGCTTGACGCCAAGATATAGGATATCTAACAGGCCGCCGTCCCGCAGCACATTTCCGTAATTGACATGTCCGTCCGTCAGCACCCACAGATCAGGGTGATAGAGCTCTGCCATCGGCAGATTCGTCAGCAGCATGCCGAAAGAGATCGGCAGCAGCAGCAGGGGCTCAAAGCCCTTGGCAATCGCCAGATACATAAAGACAAAGGAAACAAGAATCATAATCAGATTCTTCCAGCCGTCTCCGGTAAACAGCGCGTTCAGTCCGCTGTCATGCCATAGACCGCCGATGGTATTCTGAAAGAAATCAATGACACCTTGCACGGTTCAGTCCTCCGATTCAAATGTTTTTTGCGATGGATAGTTTCAGAACGGTCTTGTCGATTCCGAAAGACCTGCCTGTGACCATGCGGAGCGTCCGCTGCCGCGTGTGACAGGTCTGACCGAGCGGAGCTGATAGGTTTTTCCCTCTGCGGCTCCCATCGCCGAAATCGCCGCCATGATGACCGCGATCACTTCGCTGTCGTCTTCGGCTGCAGCGGCGGGCGCCGCCTTGACCGGTGCAGCGGGTGCCGGCTTAGCCGGAACAGGCTTTGCGGGCGGTGCCGATTTTGCCGGAGCGGATTTTTTGTTTCCGCCGGCTTTTTTGAAGATACTGCCGGAGCAGTAGAGGAAGATAACGAGAATCAACAGCGCACAGAACACAACAGCGATACCGATCATCGTCATGGCGAGAATCTGTTCGCCCGATAGTTCTTCTGTGCCCCGAAGAACCTTTTCCGCAAGGCGGATATGTGGATACATGGAACAACCTCCCTTTTTGATTGCATACATATATATTATACCCTATTTCCGAAAAAAACGCAAGCCCTAAAGCGGGCTTTTTTCAGGAAATTCTGACAGGAAATTGCGATAATTTTCCGACTTTTCCGCAGATTGCGCTGACAGGGGGATTTTTCCGCGGTCCGGCATTCTCCCATTGTTTTTTTCGCCGGAATATGCTATAATAACGAATGGAAAAACCGAAGGAAAGGATGAAAAAGATGCTGTCAGTGTTTGCAGCGTTTGAAGAGGAAATGGTCAATGTGACGTCTTCGCTTCTGCGCTTTGTCGGAAAATTCTTTGCTGTGTTCGCGATCATTGCGCTGATCGGTATTCTGACACCGTGGATGGCTAAAAAGGTCGATGCGCTCCGTGAAAAGCACAGGGGCAGACCGGCGCCGGAGGATCCGCGCATGAAGGCGGTCAAAGGCATTTATGACGCGCAGGAACCGGATGAAGCGTCAGAGCCTTCTGCGGACCAGGATGCAGACGCACCAGCTGATGAAATAACGTGAGACTCTGTTTTCCGTTTTTTCCTGTTGCTGTATTATCCGCAAACGAAAAGCCCCGCACATCCGGCGGGGCTTTTTGCATCATGAAACGGGGATCAGCGCCAGTGCTGCCAGTTCCGTTGTGTCAGCCTCAGGCTCTGAGACCGGAGCTTCTTTGTCAATCCGCATCAGTCTGCCGCTCTTGTACTGCGACAGCAGCGCATCCATGACATCATAGATTGTAATGTCATATTCTGCCAGCATATCGGAATACGGCGGTTCCAGATATTTCCGTATATAATCCGGCAAAGTGCCGTCCTTTTCGTAGGCGGGGAATACCTCGTCCTGATCTTCTGTCAGCTGCAGCAGATCCTCTGAGATCACATCGATATGCTCCAGCACGGGGCGTAGCGAAATCAGGAGCATGACGGTCATCAGCACAGAGAGAATACCGAGTGTCACGCCGGTGATCGACATCCCTTTTCCGTCCAGTTTTTTGATCAGGGAAACCGCGCCGAAGATGATCGCGAGCGGCGCAGTGATGACATGCACGCAGCACAGACACGGTCCGAACAGGCTGATAATGCCGAGCACCAGTGACGCGATGGCAAATCCGGAACGGCGCTCCGGAAACGGGTCGCTGACAGGGGGCTGTGTGATCTGTTCTTCGTTCAGATACGGACCGCCGGTGTCCGGCGGAACCGGATTCGTGTTCTGATCCATAGAAATGCCTCCGTTCTGACAGTTGTTCAGATATCAGCGGGCTGCGACCAGTCGGTTTTCTGCAGCGTTTTCAGATCATAGGGCGTCCGCTGATAGACGCAGTAATTCAGCCAGTTGGAATACATCAGGTTGGCGTGGCCGCGCCATGAAAATTCCGGCGGCTTTGTCGGGTCATCATCCGGGAAGTAGTGGTACGGCAGATCAATCGGCAGATTCCGCTCTTTGTCGCGGAAGTATTCCTGCGCCAGCGTGTTGCGGTCGTATTCTGCGTGTCCTGTGAGAAAATACTGCCGTCCGTTGCGGTTGGCGATCAGATAGACACCCGCCTGCTCGGAGCTCGCGATGATCCGCAGCTCCGGCACTTTTTCAATGTCTTCTCTGCGCACCTCGGTATGCCGCGAATGCGGTACATAAAAGACATCATCAAATCCGTGAAGCAGCAAAGTGTGCCGGATCTCCGCGGTATGCGGGAACACGCCGAACATCTTTTGGCTGAGCGGATATTTCGGTACGCCGAAGTGATAGTAAAGCCCGGCCTGTGCGCCCCAGCAGATGTGGAGCGTGCTGAACACATGCGTGCGGCTCCATGCCATGAGCTCACAGATCTCCCGCCAGTAGTCTACCTCCTCAAAGGGAAGCTGCTCAACCGGCGCGCCGGTGATGATCATGCCGTCGAAATACTGGAACCGGATGGCGGGCAGCGTTGTATAGAACGCGTCCAGATGGCTCTGTGCGGTGTTCTTGGAGACATGTGTTTCCATGCGCAGCAGCGAGATATCGACCTGCAGGGCCGCGTTGCTCAGCAGGCGCAGGAGCTGAAGCTCTGTTTCGAGCTTTTTCGGCATGATGTTCAGAACCAGAATGCGGAGCGGACGGATATCCTGATGCGCGGCACGGTCGCTGCTCATCACAAAGATCCGTTCGTGCAGGAGTGCCTGATAGGCAGGCAGCTCCGGAGAAATACAAATCGGCAAGAAAACTGCTCCTTTCCGTCTTTCCGCATGGAAAATGGGAAGGACCGCCGAATGCCGTTCTGCGATCCTTCGGAGCATTTTCAGTGCGGGATGTTATACCGGGTGAATCTGTTTTGCAGCGTCGCCGTGTACGCCGTCCAGACCAAACTGCTGATCGCGGCGCTTCTCGAAGAACTTGACCGCGACCTGTCCGAACTGCGCATAGGAGAGCACATCCTCCTCCTGCATCGTCCACTCGGCGCACTCCTCGCGGAGTTTGTCAAGCTCAGGCTCAAGCAGGTCTGCCGGGCGGCAGGTGATCGGCTTTTCGCCCTTGAGGATCATGCTCTGGAATTCGGGATCGATCGGCATCGGTGTTTTGCCGTACTCGCCGCGCACCATCGCGCGGAATTCCTTTGTGACCATCTTGTAGCGTTCGCCGCCGATGATGTTGAACACAGCCTGTGTGCCGACGATCTGAGAGGTAGGCGTAACGAGCGGCGGGAAGCCGGCGTCTTTGCGGACACGCGGCACTTCTTCCAGCACCTCGGTCAGCTTGTCTTCCTTGCCGGCCTGCTTGAGCTGGGAGAGCAGGTTCGAAAGCATACCGCCGGGGACCTGATAGATCAGCGTCTTGGCGTCAGCCGCGAGCATTTTCGGATCAAGCAGTCCGGATTTGATATACTTTTCGCGCAGCTCCCTGAAGTACGGACGGAGCTGGCTCAGCTTGACGAGGTCGAGCCCCGTGTCATATTCCGTGCCCTGCAGTGCGGCGACCATGGATTCGGTTGGCGCGTGCGAGGTGCCGAGCGCCAGCGGGCTCAGCGCCGTGTCGATCATGTCCACACCCGCTTCAACAGCCTTCATCAGGCACATGGATGCCAGACCGGAGGTGTAGTGCGTGTGCAGCTGAATCGGCAGGTCAACAGCCTTTTTCAGCGCCTTGACGAGTGTTTCCGCACGGTACGGCGTCAGCAGAGCCGCCATCTCCTTGATGCAGATGGAATCTGCGCCGGCAGAGGCGATCTGCTTTGCGTATTCCGCGAAGTATTCATCCGTAAAGATCTCGCCGGTCGTGAAGCTGATCGCGACCTGCGTGTGTGCGCCTTCCTTTTTGGCGGCGCGGATCGCGGTTTCCAGATTGCGGATATCGTTCAGCGCGTCAAAGATACGGATGATGTCGATGCCGTTTGCGACAGACTTCTGCACAAAGTATTCGACCACATCGTCCGCGTAGTGGCGGTAGCCGAGCATATTCTGGCCGCGGAAGAGCATCTGCAGCTTGGTGTTCGGCATATTCTTCTTGAGGATGCGCAGGCGCTCCCACGGATCCTCATTGAGGAAGCGCAGGCAGGAATCGAAGGTCGCGCCGCCCCAGCATTCCACGGAGTGAAAGCCGACCTTGTCGATCTCCGGCAGGATGGGGAGCATCTCTTCAGTGGTCATGCGCGTGGCGAGCAGAGACTGATGCGCGTCACGCAGTACGGTTTCGGTGATGTTGATCTTTGCCATAGACTCACGCTTTCTCAGCCCAGCACAGCGAGTGCGTCGCCGGGATTGACGGAGCTGCCCTTCGTCGTGTTGACCGCAAGAACGGTGCCGTCATCCGGCGCGACGATATCGTTTTCCATCTTCATAGCCTCGAGGACGAACAGGACCTGACCGCGCTTGACAGCGTCGCCTGCCTTGCACTTGACATCGAGGATCGTGCCGGGCATCGGTGCGGAAACGGGCGTGCCGTCCGCAGAGGATGCGGCAGGTGCAGCGGGAGCTGCCGCCGGTGCCGGAGCAGCTGCGGGTGCTGCAGCCGGAGCGGGAGCAGCGGGTGCTGCTGCGGCAGGTGCGCTGCCTGCACCGAGCTCCTCCACGGTCACATCATACTGTTTATTGTTCACGGTCACACGAAATTGCTTGCTCATACTAGCCTCCATGATCTATCGTTATTTCGTTCTGAATCAGAACGGGATGTTGCTGTGCTTCTTCGGCATGCCGGGAACACGCTTGCCTTCCAGCAGGTCAAGTGCGTCGATGACAGCCTGACGGGTATCTGCGGGCGCGATGATATTGTCCGCCGCGCCGAGCTCACAGGCCTTCGCCGCGGACGCGAGCGTAGACTTATACTCGGCAGCGAGTTCTTTACGTTTTGCGTTCACATCGGCAGCGCCCTTTAATTTATCGTGCCAGAGGAATTCAACCGCCGCCTCGGGACGGAGCGGTGCGATCGCCGAGTCATCCCAGCAGAGGACGAGGTCGGAGCCTGCGCCTCTTCCCGCGATCGCGGAGAATGCCGCGCCGCAGGCTTCGCCGGTGATCACGGCAATTTTAATGGTAGACGCCTCGCCGTACGCGCCGCACAGACTGGTCATGGCGCGGAGCGAGCCGCGGATTGCGGCGTCGTTGTCAGCCGCAAAGCCGGGTGTGTCGAGCACGGTCACGACCGGTACGGAGAACGCGTCGCAGGTGCGGACAAACCGTGCGAGCTTTGCCGCGTCGTCAGCAGTCAGCGGCGGTTCGCCGTCTGTGGTGAGAATGCCGACGGACTGTCCGCGGACAGTTGCGAGGTAGGTTTTTGCCGCGGTGCCGAATGTCTCATAGAGCGGCAGAAGGGAACCCATGTCTGCGATTCCCTCAGCCGGCGCCGCTTTGGTGACAGCGGCGGCAGGAACATCAAATTCCGCGACCGGAGCGCCGGCCAGATTGTTTGCGGGCAGCAGGCTCAGAATCGCCTTTGCCTTGAGCATTGCGGTCTCATCATCCGGCAGGACCGCCGCCGCAAGACCGGCCTTTGCAGCCGTTTCCGGCTTCGCCGCGTCCGTGCCGAAGGGCGGCGTCAGATAGAGCTCCGCCTTTTCTGTCATCAGGACGAAATCCGCCTGCTGTGCCAGCAGTGCCGCACTGCCTGCGCAGACACCCGCGATGACAGAGATCTGCGGGACGAGCCCCGAAAGCTTTGCGGAAGCCGCGATCAGCTTGCCGTAAGCAGAGAGTGAATCGGCTGTGCCGTCCACATAGACACCGTTTGAATCGTAGATGCCGACGACCGGAGTGCCAGTTTTGGAGGCTAGACCGAGCAGACGCTTGATCTTTCCGGCTGCGGCGTTGCCCATGACGCCGCTGCTGATCTCCGGCGCCTGTGCAAACGCACAGACCGGCTGGCCTTCCACATAACCGTGCGCGCAGACAACAGCCGCGGTTTCCCCGCGTTCTGTCCGGAGTGCGTCAAGTTCTGTGAAGGTGCCGTTGTCAAAGAGCAGGGCAAGGCGTTCCTTTGCAGTTGAACCGTTTGTTCCCATAGATACCGTTACGCATCCTTTCGTTTTCATTGATAGGGATTC
>JAGDBX010000086.1 GCA_018110935.1 Oscillospiraceae bacterium | reverse complement strand
CCCCCCGCCGGCGCAATCCCGCCGCCACAGACCAGCTCCGAAAGGGGTGAATTGCCGCGCCCCGCCAAGCGGGGGAGCCCTGCGATAGAGGGCTCCCCCTAAAAAAGCATCGCTCCGCGATGATCATAATGGGGCTCCGCCCCAAACTCCGCTCAAGGGACATTGTCCCTTGAGAATCCCGCTGTGAGGACACAAAAGCCCCCGCCGGAAGGCGGGGGCGCTTCATTGTTTTGTGAAAAGAGGCAGACTCAGTTGATCGAGCAGACCGAAACCTTGCCGGAAGCCTTGAAATCGCTTGTCGAACCGCCGGAATAGCTGCCGCCGGTAATGACATAATTTCTTGTTGATCCGCCGGAAATGTTTCCGCCGTACTTCACGGTGCAGTTTGCGTTGGAGAGCAGATTCGGGCCGGCGTAGAAGATCGAATTGTACGGGTGCGGCGAAGTGATGCCGAAAAGTGTATTGCCGCCGCTCGTCACCTGCACAGCAGTATTCGCCGCCTGCGGGTTTGCAAAGTTCAGTACCAGAATATTCGCCGTTGTCGCAGCGTCAGGGCTGGTCGAGCTGTTGCCGATCGCCCAGAGGGAACCGCCGTTCATCGTGAAGGTACCCTCGGAATAGAGCGCACCCTTTTCCTCACGTTCGCCGCCGATCAGAATCGAAGAACCGCCGTTGATCACGATGATACTCTCCGGTTTCGAGGTCTTGATGCCGTTCGTGCCGCCGTCGCAGAAGAGGTTTCCGCCGTTGATCTCGATCGAGTCGTTTGCCATCAGGCAGCTCTTGGTCGACTTGATATTGACCGTTCCGGCATTGACATGGATTTCGTCATCGCACTTGATGCCGTGCGCGTAGACACCTGTAATGTTGATGGTGCCTTCGCCTTTCAGGATCACATTGTCCTCGCTGAACACAGCGCCCTTGTCCTCATCATGCGTGCCGCCGTCAGAGATCGAGCTGACCGTGCCCGGCATGGATTCGAGCGTGACCTTTTTCGCCTGCTGGCAGTAGATCGCAGCGCCGGACTTGTTCGTGATGCTGCAGTTGTTGAGCATCAGCTTGACCTTTTTCTTCTCGGTCTCGATGTAGATCTGGCCGTTTTCAAGCGTGCCGGAGATCTCGTAATGGCCGCCCTTGCTGATGATGATCTTGCTGCCGTTGACGGAAATGCCGTCGCCGGAGAATTTTGCGGAGCTGCCGGTCAGCGTGATATACTTGATCGGCTTGGGCTCATCGACGGGATCCAGGTCGGGATCGTCATCATCCGGTATCTTGACGGTACTGCCGCTGCTGCCGCCAGAACCGCCGGACTGCTTTGCGGTCGTCTGGGTACTGCCGCTGCCGCCGGACTGCTTTGCGGTCGTTTTGGTGCTGCCGCTGCCGCCGCCCTGCGAATCAGTCTTTGCGGGAGTATCTTCGCCGCCGGATGGATTATCCTCACCGCCGGAGGGGTTGTCCTCACCGCCGGACGGGTTATCCTCACCGCCGGAGGGGTCATCAGGATTGTCCTCGCCGCCCTGTGAGGGGTTCTCACCGGTGCTGTCCGGCGTATCGCCGGTCTGATCGGTGACAGCGGGGCCGTCTGATGTGTTTGTATCGCCCGGCTCCTTCTGACCGCAGGCGGTCAGCGTGCAGGCGAGCAGGAACGCCGTCAGAAGCGCAGAAACGCGTCTGACGCCGTGAAGATGGTGTTTCATGACCGTATCCTCCTATAACCGGGAATAGACCGAGTGCAATTCTGCCTCAGTCTATTCGTCGCATTCACTTTATTGCTTATTTGGCCTTTGTGTCGTAGATCTGATCGTCGTAACGGTAAAGCACAAGCGTCACATCAAGGTTGCCGTTCAGTGTGCGGATCTCATCGATGAACTTTTTCTGGTCGGCGCTGTCTCTGACGCGGACAGAATAGACCAGATCAAAGAGCGTGCCGAAGTCCGAGGTCTTGACGCGGCGGAGCAGCCAGCTGGTGGTATACTTCTCCATGACGGCGTCAAAAAGGCCGTTGTAATTGAGGTTTTCGGGGATCGTGACCTTGAGTGTCATATCCTGCGACTTCGGGAGCGCGAAGCCGGTCAGATGGATCACGATCAGCATGGCGGCCAGCAGAATGAAGATCAGCAGCGCGTAGCCGACATAGCCGATGCCGCAGACAACGCCCATGACCAGCGCGAAGAAGATGTAGGCGATATCCTTCGGATCACCGGGCGCGGAACGGAATCTGGTCAGCGAGAACGCGCCGGTCAGCGCGATCGCTGTCTTGGTGCCGCTGGAATTGTCGATCAGAAGGCACATTGCGATGATGATGGTGCTGACAAGTGCGGAGAGCATCGGGAGCGTGATCACATAGCTCTGTGCATAGCCGCGCTTGCGGTTTGTGAACATATACAGCACACTGATCAGGATACCGATCACGAGTGCACTGCAGATGCAGATCATCACGACACCGAGTGTGATGTGTCCGGCATTGTCGATCCAGTACTGCGATTGGTCGTCGAACAGACGGGAGAAGATGTTTGCTGCGAATGCTGCGTTAAGCATAGAATGCCTTCCTTTCCTCCTGCGGGACTTCCGCGCCCGCATTCTGAATGAATTTCTTGTACGCTCTGCCGTATTTTGAGAAGCTGGTACGGCGGATGCCGATCTCGGAGAGCGCCTGGCTCATCCAGAGCGGGATCGAACCGGGCACCTTGATCTCCATCAGGCGCTGGTCGTCGCGGATGATCTTTCCGCCGTAATTGCCCTTGGTGATGCTGAGATCATAGCGCCGCTCCGTGATATCGCGGTCAAAGGTCAGGCGGAATTCCGGATCGTCCTTGCCGAAAAACGCGGAGCGCTGATAGCCGATATAATGCTTCGGCGCGACAGAGTCGTAGCTGTTCAGGAAGACATCAATTTCGCGGATGACCTGCTGGTCGATGAAGCGCTCATAATAGGGCTTCACGCGGGTCAGGATATAGGTCTCTGCATCCGTAACAGTCATGGAGACGCGGCGCTTCGTGACGATGCCGTTGATCTTCCGCTTGATCTCGAGGAAGACGGACTGTTCCGGATCTGCGGGGGAGTAATAGCTGCGCAGACGCAGCTTCTCCTTGAAAAAGGGCTTGACAATGGAACGCCGGATCAGAAGGTCGGTCGGTGTATCGTAATACAGGTTGTAGATTCCGTATTCCTTGCCGTCGACACAGAAACGGTCAGGCTCCATATGGGCATGTACGATCGGCAGAAGTGCCTCGTACTGTTCCAGCGACATCAGAAACTTGACCTCACGCCGCTGGAATGTGCTGATAGCCATGATAAATGCCTCCTTCGCTGAAAACTGTTATCTTTATCTCACAGCGGCATGGGCATACTTCGCCCATGCTGTCCCCCTGTTTTGACTTCAGTATACCGAAGGCAACTTAAATGAATCTTAATTTGGCTGAAAATCGCTGAAAATGAGAGAAAAAGCGCAAGAATCGGCAAGCAGAACGGCTCAGTCCTTGAGCGGGATCCCTCGCCCGTCCTTGTCAATGCCGCCGGTCAGGATCATGATGCCCTCCACAAAGCCCCAGATCGCCGAAATGATGCCGAGCGCACCGCAGGAAAAGAGCGTCATCAGAAGCTGAGCCGTGCCCTTTGAGGAATTGCCAAGGTAGAAATTGTGCAGACCGAGCGCACCCAGAAGAATGCCGAGAATGCCCGCCACAACACGGGATCTCTGCTCAGAGACATCATAGACCGGTGCGGCCGGTGTTACCGGAACGCCTCTGAACGGCTGCTGGCCAAACCCCGGCTGTGCCGCATTGGGCTGTCCAAAGCCCTGCTGGCCAAATCCCGGCTGCTGGCCAAATCCCGGCTGCTGCCCGAATCCCGGCTGCTGCCCAAATCCCTGCTGAACAGTGCGCTGCTGCCCAAATCCCGGCTGCTGTCCGAATGCCGCCTGGCCGAAGCTCTGCTGTCTTTGCTGATACTGCGGCTGAGCATACGGCTGCTGCGCGAACTGTCCCTGTCCTGCAAAACCGCCCGCCGTAAAGACCGCGTTGACCGGATTTCCGCACAGCTCGCAGATCACAGCGGTCGGCTCAACCGGAGATCCGCACTGTCCGCAGTATTGATTGCCGGAACCGATCGCAAAGCCGCAGTTCGGGCAGGTAATATCCGTGTCGGCAAGAAGCTCCGCACAGTTTCTGCAATACATCGTGAATGCCTCCTTCGCTGTTCACCGTGTCTGTATCTGTGAACCACTGCGCAGCGGCTGAAAAACGCGCTGCGGATGCGTTGACCGCATACATATCTATTATACATTAATTCGGGCGGTCTGTCAAGATGCTGTCCGCACTTTTCCGGTATCATCTCACTTTCTGAAACGCTTTATAAAGAGTTCACAGAATCTTTATAGACAAATCCGCCGCAAAATGGTATAATAAGAGCAGCCGGAGCCTGTATCCGGCAGATCTTCCTGATCAAAAACAGAAAGGAAACTCCGCAAGATGAATACAGAGATCCAGAAGCTGACCGATAGCATCGGCAGCGTGATCGTCGGTAAAAATGAGGTCATCCGCTGCGTGATCGCAGGTCTGCTCTGCGGCGGCCATATTCTGATCGAGGATGTGCCGGGCGTCGGCAAGACACAGCTCGCCGCGGCGCTTTCGCGCTCCGTCGGCGGCACCTTCAACCGCATCCAGCTGACTCCCGATGTCATGCCTTCTGATATCACCGGCTTTTCGATGGTCAATCAGCAGACCTTTGAGCTTGAATACCGCCCCGGCGCCGCCATGTGCAATTTCCTTCTGGCGGACGAGATCAACCGTGCCTCCCCGAAGGTGCAGTCCGCGCTGCTCGAGGTCATGGAGGAGCATCAGATCTCCGTGGACGGCGTGACGCATCAGCTGCCGGAGCCCTTCATGGTGCTCGCGACGCAGAATCCGGTCGAGACCTACGGCACCTATCATCTGCCGGAGGCGCAGATGGACCGCTTCTTCATGCGCATCAGCATGGGCTACCCGACAGAAAACGAGGAAATGCAGATCCTGACGCGCACCGAGCACAGCAATCCGCTCAGCAACATCAGGGAGCCGGCTGTCCACCCCGAGGACATCCTGCGTCTGCGTGAACAGGTCGGAAAGATCTTTGTCAGCGAGCCTGTGCGGAAGTACATCCTCGCGGTCGTCGCGGAGACGAGAAAGCTCGACACTCTGGCACTCGGCGCCTCTCCCCGCGGCTCCATCGCGCTCTACAAGGCGGCAAAGGCAAACGCCTTCCTCGCCGGAAGAGACTTCGCGCTGCCGGACGATGTCCGGAGCATGGCGGAGAGCGTGCTCGCACACCGTCTGATCCTTTCGCCGAAGGGCAAATCCCAGCTCGGCGACAGCAGAGCCGTCATCCGGCAGGTGCTCGCGTCCGTTCCCGTTCCGATGGAAACCGCAAGATGACCGTCGGATATTTCTGCGCGATCTTCATATCGCTGATGTTCATGCTGTATCTGGACGGCGGAATCGGCGTGATGATGCTGGCGTTTCTGATCCTGATGCCGCTGCTTTCCCTGCTTGCGGCACTCTGGACACGCAGGCGCATCCGCCTGACGCTGACGGTTCCCGATACGGCTTCCAAGCAGCAGCCGTTTGACGCGGTGCTGCACCTGACCAAGCAGACATGGCTCCCGATGCCGTTCCTGCGGCTGCATTTCACGGCAGACGCGCATTTCGCGCCGGTCGTTCCGAACGCGGAGCCGCTCCCGCCGAAGCCCGTGCGGGGCAGCAGCGCATCAAACTACCGCCGTGAGCTGCGGCAGTGGAAATTCAGCCGCGACACGCAGCTGACGCCGGAATCGCTGCCGCTCTGCCTCTCGATCGGCGTGGACCGCGAAGCGGATTACCGCCTTTCTCTCACGCCGCAGATCTGCGGCAGAGGCATCCTGAAAACCGAAAACATCATTCTGTCAGACTATCTGGGAATGTTCCGCTTCCGTCTGCCTGTCACCTGTGAAGCGGGCGTCACGGTCATGCCGGAGATTCCGGACATGAGCGCGAACAGCGCCCTCTTCCGCACGGTCAGCGACGCGGTCAATACCGCCGATGAGGAGACCGAGTCGGCGCCGTCCTTTTCAGCCTCCTCGCAGCCCGGATACGAGCACCGCGGATACATCCCGGGCGATTCGCTGAAACGCATCAACTGGAAGCTTTCAAGCAAGCGGCATCAACTCATGGTGCGGCGCGACGAACCGGTCGCGCTGGCGCGGCTTTCGGTCGTACTGGATTTCCGCCGCCCGCAGAACGGGCTGCGGATGGCAGAGGAGCTTGCCGCGGAGGAGCAGCTGATCGAGACAGCGCTCGGCTTTCTGATGCTCTGCGCAAAAAACGGCTATCCCTGTATGCTGAGCTATGTGAACGCCGACTGCGAATGGAGCGTTCTGCCGATCGACGACGGCGGTCAGCTCCAGACGGAGGCGGTCACGCTGCTGGCAGGCGGCTTCCGCGACGCAGAAACGCTCTCCGGGCTTCCGCTGCTCCCGCAGGAGGTGCAGCAGGACGCAGGCATTCTGCTTGTGTACTTCACAGCCAGCCCGGACGCCGATGCTTCCGCTGCGCTGGAACATCTCCAGTCGGATTCCTATCTCGTGACGGCACAGCGCTTTGCGGTCAGCGCCGCCGCGGGCAGACGAACGGATCTCTGGTTCGTCACGCCGGACCGCAAGCTCGTCTCCATGGACGGCGT
>JAGDBX010000085.1 GCA_018110935.1 Oscillospiraceae bacterium | reverse complement strand
CTGTGCCTGTGCGGGCTGCGGCGGTACGGGCGCTGCCGGTGCCGCCGGTCCCTGCGCGTATGCCTGCTGTGCCTGTGCAGGCTGCGGCGGTACGGGCGCTGCCGGTGCCGCCGGTCTCTGCGCGGATACCTGCTGTACCGGCGCTGCCGGTCTCTGCGCGTATGCCTGCTGTACCTGTGCGGGCTGCGGCGGTACGGGCGATTCGGGCGCCTCCGTTTTCTGCGGCGGGATCTGCGGAGCCGGTGCAGAAGGCTTCTCAGCGCCGCCCCTGACCTGCTCTGCTCTGTTCAGTGCTGCTTCCGCTGCCGCAAGCGCCTGTGCAAGTGCTTCCTTCGCACTCAGGATTGGATCGCCCGCCGGCATATTCGGTTTTTCGTCCATAGAGCGACCTCCTCACTTCTGAAAAAATCCGGAATCAATCAGAACAGCCAGCCGAAGCGGTCTGTCCATTTCTCCACATACTGACTGTCGCGCTTATAGCGGAAGAGGACCGTGCCGAGCACCTGTTCCTTCGGAACAAGCCCGATCTGCGGGTTGCGGGAATCGGTGCTGTGCATCCGGTTGTCACCCATGACGAAGACATACCCCTCCGGCACGGTGAACGGATAATGAAACGCGCCGTCCTCCCGCTTTGTCAGATCCGCGATATAGCTCTCCGCAAGCTGTTTGCCGTCCACGGCAACGGTTCCGGCTTCGATGTCGATATTGACCTCCTGCCCCGCTGTCGCGATGACACGCTTGACGAGCACGCCCTGATAACCCGGGCGGCGTTCGACCTGCGTCTGTTCATCATCCGTGAAATAGCCGCAGTCCTGATCGTTGATCACGACAATGTGGCCGTTTGTGACAGGCGGACAGAGCGTCAGCATGACGAGCTTGTCCTGATCGCGGAGCGTCGGGATCATCGAACCGCCCTCGACCGTGACCGGCCGGATCACATAGAAAGAAAGCAGCATAAATACGAAAAAGGTGCCGGCAGCGACCTCAATGAGATCAAGCACATCACCGAAAAAGCTTTTCAGCGTTGTTTTCTGTTCTGTTGTCCTGTTCTCTGCTTCCATAGCAGATTCCTCCTTTATTTGCGGTGACTCTCTGAAAGCGCCGGAAAACAATAAAAGGGGACTGCGCCAGTCCCCTTTCGCTTGTTTGCAATCAACGAACCAGTCCCTTGAGCTTTGCCGCCTTGCCGACTCTGCCGCGCAGATAATAGAGCTTTGCTCTGCGGACAACGCCCTTGCGGACAAGCTCGACCTTGTCAACGGCCGGAGAATGAATCGGGAACACACGCTCAATGCCGACGCCGTGCGCGACTCTGCGGACGGTGAAGGTCTCGCTGATGCCGCCGTGCTTCTTCGCGATGACGGTGCCCTCAAAGACCTGAATACGGCTCTTCTCGCCTTCTTTGATGCGGACATGAACCTTGACGGTGTCGCCGACCTCGACCTGAGGTGCCTCGGCCTTCATGCTGGACTGGCTGATCTGCTCCAGTGCGTTCATTTGGAAATTCCTCCTTGATTTGTTTGAGGCGTTCATGCACGGCATCTCCGTTTCAGCGCAGGAGAATGAAAAAGCAGTGCAGCGGACCGCCCGTTTTGAATGATTGTGCGTGCCTTTGCAGGCTGCGCAGCGCATTCTCACCTCGCCGGTCAAGCACCGGCGGATACTAAATGCTGTATTATTATAGCACAAATGCGGATGAATTGCAAGTGTTTTCCGGCATTTTTTTGTATTTGGGCAATTCTTTGCGAAAACAGGCCGTCAAAACGGGGATTTTTCTACAATCTGCGCGAAACAGCGCATCCGGTCAGGCTTCGTCCTGCGCGGATGCCGCTTCCTGCGGCGCCTGTCCGGCGTCTGTTTCCTCTGCCGCGGCTTCCGGCTGCTCCGCCGCCTGACGATGCTCTCCGAACCGGATCTCGGTGCCGTCCGCGATCCGGTGAATGTTCTCGATATGCTTGACGATCATGAACACGCCGAGCAGCAGAAGCATCAGCAGCTCATAGAGATCATGCGAAAGCACATACCAGCAGATCGGCAGAACCAGCGCGCAGATGATCGTCGCCAGCGCGATATAGCGCGTGATAAGCAGCGCCAGCAGCAGAATGGCAAACGCGATCAGGAAGAGCCGCCAGTCCAGCCCGAGCGTCAGGCCGAGCAGAGAGGCAAAGCCCTTGCCGCCGCGGAATTCCATCCAGAACGGGAACATATGCCCCGCCACGATCGAGATGCCGACGGCGACCGCCAGATGCCGGCAGTCCGTCGGGACGGGAATAAACCAGTGCAGCAGAAAGACCGGAATGAACGCCTTCATGATGTCGCCCCACGCGGTCATGACGCCCGCGGCCGGTCCCATTGTGACCAGCGCGTTTGAGGCGCCCGCGTTCCCGGTGCCCTTTTCGCGGATATCAAAGCCCTTGATGCGCGCGATGATCGCGCCTGTGTTGATGCAGCCGATGAAATAGCCGGCAATGATGCCGCAGAGATACCATATCCAACTCATTGATTAATGTCCAGCAGCTCCGAGCCGCCGCTCCTTATACAGTGATTCTGATTTGCGCCGAGGTGAATCGCGCCCGCCGAGCGCAGATATACATTGAGGTCCGTGTCGATCAGCATGACGGACGCGTCCCGTTCCAGACTGCCGATATCGACCGCACGGTTGCCCTCGCAGTGTACGGAAAGGCTGCACGCACGCAGCGTGATGTCCGGTGCGCAGTCTCCCGAGCCGACAACGACCAGCTTCTGTCCGGTCAGGTCGGCGCTGATGCCGCTTTCCGTCAGCACGGAGCTGCAGCCGCCGTTCAGCGAGCCGACACAGGTGAGCGCCTTGCCCGAGCCCCGGAAATTGAAGTCCGCGGTGCTGCAGCGGATCTCCGGTCTGCCGATATACGCGCCGACGCCCGCGCCGTTCGCGAGGGAAAGCTCAAAGTCCGCGGGGCAGCCGGCAAATTCCAGCCGCGCCGTGCCCTCCAGCGTGCCGACCGCGATGCCTTCCAGCGCGCTCATCTGCATGAAGAGCCGTGTGCCCGTCACGGAGATCAGCTGATTCTTGCCGGTACCGGCGCCGATGCCGATCGCCTGATCGCCGTTGGCGTTGACCGAGAGGATGCCCGCAAGGTCGATGACGATGTCGCCGCAGGAGAAATCCGAGTCATTGCCGATGGCAAAGGATTTGCTCTGATTGGTGCTGATGCTGAGATTGCCCCTGCCCGTCAGGTGCAGGCGGCTGCTCTCCGGCACAAGGATGCCGCCGTTGTCCATGCGGTTGTCGCCCTCGAATTCGAGCGTGACATCGCAGTTTCTGCCGATCTGGATGACCGGCTGCTGGTTCGCGGAATTGATGAAGACATCCCTGAGCAGCAGGCGGCAGGTCGTTCCGTCCTTGATCTTGATGAGAACACCTGTCGAGGTGTTGAATTCGCCGAGCAGCTCCGTCTCGCCCTGTGCCACAAAGACATCGGTATAGTTTTCGCGGTCGAGATCGACCAGAGAGACGGTCTTTTCGCCGCCGGGCATATAGGTCTTGCGCACAAGCTGCTTTGCAGCCGCGGCAGACAGCTTGACGATCAGCTGCGAGAGCGTCTCGTCGATCGCGGTGATCGGCACCGCGCTCGGCTTGGCCGTGAAGTTGCCCTGCACAAGGTCCGCGCCGAAGCGGATGACCGCACGCAGCTCATCCATGGTCTCCACGCCCTCCGCCAGTGCCATAAAGCCGTTCGCGTGGGCGAATTCGATGATGTTCGTCACAAAGTGCTGCTTTTTCGGATCCTCGTGAATGCTGGAGATCAGACTGCGGTCGATCTTGACATAGTTCGGTGAATACCGCAGCAGATTCGTGATGTTTGAATATCCGGTGCCGTAGTCGTCAACGGCAATGTCCATCTGATTCGCGGCGCAGCGCGCCTGAATCTGCATCAGCTCCTCGCCCTCGGTCTCCGCCTGCTCGGTGAACTCCACGACAAGGCGCGGCAGCAGCTCGCCGTAGCACTCGCGCAGCTTTTCAAAGTCCGTGTCAGAGATGAAGTGGCCTGGGATCGAGTTGATGAAAATGCGCTTTCCGCCGAATTCGGCCTCATGCGCGCGCATATGCTCCAGCACATTATAATAGGTCAGCCATTCGACCTCGTAGAGCCGTCCGGCATCTGTCGCGTAATGCAGCAGCGCGAGCGGCGGGATCGAGGAGTCGCCCCGTGCGCGCATCAGCGCCTCATAGGCAAAGATATGCCCCGTCTTGGTGCTGACGATCGGCTGGAAGTGATAGGTCAGCAGGTTTTCGCTGATGATGCGGTCCATTTCGGCAGGATCGGCGCGCTGAACGGCAATGGCCTCAGAGAAGTCCGTCCGTTCCGCGTCCTTCTGCGCGATCGCTTCATTGAGCAGCCCCTCCGTTGAAATACCGGCCGTGACCGGCGCGGAGACCTGCCCGACCGCGATTTCGATGCTGTAGCTCTTGCCGGAGACCTGATTATAGCTCTGCAGGCGTTTGCGCAGCACATCGACCAGCGCGTCGGCGGTATCAGTGCGGAGCTCGGATGTAAAGAAGGCAAGCAGGAATTCGTCTCCGCCGATGCGCGCAGCCGTGATGTCGCTGTCGATGCAGTCGGAGATCGCGTTTGCAAGGCTCAGAAGCGCCTGATCGCCCTCGGAATGGCCGAAAATACTGTTGATCTGGCGCAGCTTTCTCAGCCCGATGACCATCATGACAAGGCGCTGCGGATGATCGCCGGCATTCATGCGCTCGTTGATCGCGCGCATCGCGCCGTGCAGATTGAGCATGCCGGTCAGCGGATCGCGGATACGGGATGCCAGCAGGCGCTCGTTCATCTTGAACAGGCGGGCGGCGATCAGATTGGAGCCGATGACATGGCCGGCTGTGTGGATGCGCTTGGGCAGCCGGAAGCATTCCTCATCCAGCTCGTCCCCGTAATAGGCGTAGTAACCGTACACCTCGTTCTGCAGGTAGACACCGGTGATGTAGACCGGTCTGCCTGCGGCGAGGACTGTTTCGAGATTCGGGATCAGCTGTGACCGCGGAATGATCGCGAACCGCTTTTCGCGGCGGCTGAAGCTCGCGGTGCTGATCAGCTCGGAGGGATCGGCAAACTGCTCCAGGCTCGCTGTGCTGAGATCGGCGCTGAGGCTGTCCCGCAGGCAGAGCACGGAGTCATTGGGGATATGCGTGACCAGCACATCCAGATAGTCTATGACAGAAACCTGCTTTCTGCCCATCAGCTCGCTCATGATCCGGTGCTCGTCCGCCTCCTGCGCCGCGGCGATGGAAAGACGGCGGGAGAGCGTCATGATCGCGGCATTCTGATCGCGCTGTTCCGTCGCGCAGCATCCGCAGGATTCGGAAATACGGAAGATCGGCGGGATCTCGCAGCGCTCGGCAACATCCTCACCCTGCAGGATCATCTCGGCGGTGTCCAGTGCCGCCGTACTCATGCGGTCAAAGTCCCTGAGGCCGGTCGTCAGGCGCGGTGAGAAGCACCGCTCCATCACGATGCCGTCAAGGCCCGTGACGATCACATCTTCTGGCACGCGCAGTCCCTGCTGCCGCAGAACGCCGCAGCAGGCGATCGCCATGGAATCGTTCGCGCAGACGATCGCGTCCGGCGTATCCATTGCCAGCAGGAGCCTTGTCGCCTCAACAGCGGGATCCTCCCAGTAATCGCCGTAAGCCACGCGCTCCGGCGAGAAGGGAATGCCGGCACGGCGCAGCGCTTCGCGGTACGCGACCACCATGCACTCAGAGCCGTAATTGCCGCGGACACCGGTGATGAGATCGACCTTTCTGCACTTGTGGTGTCCGATCACATGATCCAGCAGCTCCGGGAACGCCTGATACGGATAGGAGAACACGGAGGGGATCCCCTCCGCCTCGCTGTCGTAGCACATGACAGGGACACGGCGCTCCTTTGCCAGCGCGGCAATCGTATTGCAGACAGCATCATTCCGGATACTGTCGCGCATGATCACGATCAGATCGACAATATCAAAGGGAATGAGGTCATAGACGCTGTAGCAGCTCTGATCGGTGCTGTTGCCGTAAACGGCATCCAGCCCGGAATTGAACACAAGTATATCATAGCCGCGCCTCCGTCCTTCTTTCACGAAGGACTGCACACTTTCGCGGATCTCGCTGTTCTGGATCTGTGATACGCAGAGCGCGAACAGCGGTTTGTCATGCAGCATAGGACGGTCCCCCCTTCTGTGCGGGATACGGGTAAATATTCCATTTAGTTATAATTCGCCCGATTATAACTATTGTACCATGTTTTCATCTGTTTGTCAATGGGATTGTGTAATCCTGACGCAAATAATGTTCGTTTTTTTCAGGCTGTCCGCCAAGCGCGTACAACCGTATTCACAAAAAGTACAGTTATTTTCCGTGATCTTTGTATATCCCACCACTTGATTTTTCCGCACGAAAAGACTATAATATTATAGAATGATAGTTTTGAAAGGATGGTTTTTCCATGTCTGAGCTTGCAATGAACAGCAAAACCGTAAAATTCGGCGGCAGCAGCCTTGCGGATGCCGGCCAGTTCCGGAAGGTCAAGGCGATCATTGATTCCGATCCCGCCCGCCGCTATGTGGTCCCCTCGGCGCCCGGCAAACGCTTCTCCGCCGACACCAAGATCACCGATATGCTCTACACCTGCCAGCGCCTTGCCGCTGAGGGCAGTGATTTCTCTGAGACACTCGAAAAGATCCGCTCCCGCTATCTTGAGATCGCGAAGGATCTCGGCCTTTCCTTCGATCCCTCCGACGAGCTCGACCGGATCGCATTCCGCCTGAAGGAGGGCGCGACAAAGGATTTCGCGGCCAGCCGCGGCGAATATCTGAACGGTCTGCTGCTGAGCAGCTATCTCGGCTTCCCGTTCGTGGACGCGGCGGATGTCGTACGCTTCAGCGAAAACGGCACCCTGCTGATGCCTGAGACCATGATGGCAATGCGTGAGGTACTCGCGGACAAGCCCTGTGCGGTCATTCCCGGCTTCTACGGCGCCGGTCCCAACGGTGAGATCATCACATTCTCCCGCGGCGGTTCCGATATCACAGGCTCGCTCGTCGCAAGAGCAGTGCGCGCCGCGATGTACGAAAACTGGACCGATGTCTCCGGTGTGCTGGTCGCCGATCCGCGCATCGTGCAGAACGCGGCAGTCATCAACACGATCACCTATGAAGAACTGCGCGAGCTCTCCTACATGGGCGCGACGGTGCTGCATGAGGATGCGATCTTCCCAGTCCGCGCCGCGGGCATTCCGATCAATATCCGCAATACGAACGCGCCTGAGGATCCCGGCACGCTGATCGTTCCGGATGACAGCGCCGACAGCGACACGCAGACCGGCTACACGATCACGGGAATTGCCGGCAAAAAAGGCTTCTGCGCCATCAACATCCAGAAGGCAATGATGAACGCAGAGCTCGGCTTCTGCCGCAGAGTGCTTTCCGTGCTGGAGGAAGAGGGCATCTCCATTGAGCATATGCCGTCCGGTATCGACACGATGAGCATTATTCTGGCGGAGGACGCGATCAAAGGCAAAGAAAAGACTGTGCTCTCAAAGATCAAAAAGGCTGTCAGCCCCGATTCCTGCGACATTGAACACGGTATTTCGCTGCTCGCGGTCGTCGGCAGAGGCATGCGCCGCACACGCGGTACCGCAGCACGCATTTTTGCGGCACTGGCGCACGCACGCATCAATGTCAAGATGATCGACCAGGGTTCCAGCGAGCTGAACATCATCATCGGTATGCTGGAGGGCGATTTTGAAGAAGCTGTCCGCCGCATTTATGATATGTTTGTCGGCAGCGTTGAGCACGACGCGTAAAATCAAAGGTATCGCTCCGCGATGATCAATAATGGGGCGCTGCCCCAAACCCCGCTCAAAGGACGGTGTCCCTTGAGAATCCCATTATGAGGACACGAAAGCCCCCACCATATGGCGGGGGCTTTCTCAAAACAAAAGTTTTGGTCG
>JAGDBX010000084.1 GCA_018110935.1 Oscillospiraceae bacterium | reverse complement strand
TTGAAAAAGCTCGACCAAAAGTTTTATTATGAGATAGCCCCCGCCGACAGGCGAGGGCTTTGCTGTGCTCATAACGGGATTCTCAAGGGACACTGTCCCTTGAGCGGGGTTTGGGGCAGCGCCCCATTCTGAATCATCGCGGAGCGATACCATGTCTGTCCGGAGACATCAGCACTTCAGGTGTCCAGATAATCTTTGACACGGCGGCTTCTGCTCGGGTGACGGAGCTTTCGCAGCGCCTTGGCTTCGATCTGCCGGATGCGCTCGCGCGTGACATTGAACGCCTTGCCGACATCTTCAAGCGTCTTCGGCGCTTCATCGTCAAGGCCGTAGCGCATACGGAGCACCGCCGCTTCGCGCTCGGTCAGCGTGGAGAGCACCTCGTTGAGCTGCTCCTTGAGCATGGTGTTCGAGGCCGCTTCGGTCGGAGACTGTGCCTGCTGGTCGGGAATGAAATCGCCCAGATGGCTGTCCTCCTCTTCTCCGATCGGCGTTTCCAGCGAGACCGGCTCCTGCGCGATGCGCATGACCTCACGCACCTTGTCCAGCGGCATATCAAGAAAATCGGAGATCTCATCCTCAGACGGATCTCTGCCGTTTAAATGCAGCAGCTGGCTCTGTGCCTTCTTGACGCGGGTGATCGTTTCGACCATGTGAACAGGAATGCGGATCGTGCGCGCCTGATCGGCGATCGCGCGTGTGATCGACTGACGGATCCACCATGTGGCATAGGTCGAGAATTTGAAGCCCTTGGTGTAATCGAATTTGTCCACGGCCTTGAGCAGTCCCATATTGCCTTCCTGAATCAGGTCAAGAAACTGCATGCCTCTGCCGACATATTTTTTGGCAATGCTCACGACAAGGCGGAGATTCGCCTCGGAGAGACGGGTTTTTGCGGCCTGATCGTCCGGATTGTCCGCAAGGCGTCTGGCAAGCTCGGTTTCCTCCTCGGTCGTCAGCAGCGGGATCCTGCCGATCTCCTTCAGATAGATTTTGACCGGGTCGTCAGGAGAATGCCCGCTTTCCTGCGCCATGGCATCCTCCTCGGCGAGTCTTGTCTCGATTTCATCATCGAGCAGCTCTTCTTCCGGCATTTCGAGGTTCATCGCGTTGCAGCGCTCATAGAACAGGCTGATCTCCTCATCGGTGAATTCCTGATCCAGAAACGCGGCATCGACCTCTGCGTGCTGTATGCCGACTGTTTTGACATGTTCAAGGAGCTGTTCGACTTTCTGCTGATCAATATTCGCCATGTTGAAGTCCCCCTTTTCGGTCATGTCCGGCTTTTCTTCTTTTATTCGATATATCCCTGCAGCTTCTTGCTGCGGCTGTAATGCTTCAGCTTGCGGAGCGCCTTCGCTTCGATCTGACGGATGCGTTCTCTGGTGACGCCCAGCGCCTTGCCGACATCCTCGAGTGTCTGCTGACGGCCGTTCTCAAGGCCGTAGCGCATCCGCATGACGCGTGCCTCACGGTCTGTCAGCGTGGAGAGCACCTCATTGAGCTGCTCCTTGAGCATGGCGTTGGAAGCCGCCTCATCGGGCGAAGGCGCCTGATCGTCCGGGATAAAATCGCCGAGATGGCTGTCCTCTTCTTCGCCGACCGGTGTTTCCAGCGAAACGGGATCCTGCGCGATGCGCATGATCTCAAGCACCTTTTCGACCGGCATTTCGAGCTTGCGGGCGATTTCCTCAGGGCTTGCCTCCTGACCGGTCTCGTGCAGGATCTGGCTTGAGACCTTCTTCACCTTTGTGATGCTTTCGACCATGTGAACAGGGATACGGATCGTGCGCGCCTGATCGGCGAGCGCTCTTGTGATCGCCTGCCGGATCCACCATGTGGCGTAGGTCGAGAACTTGAATCCCTTGGTGTAGTCGAATTTATCGACAGCCTTGAGCAGGCCCATATTGCCCTCCTGAATGAGGTCAAGGAACTGCATTCCTCTGCCGACATATTTCTTTGCGATGCTGACGACAAGGCGCAGATTTGCCTCCGCGAGGCGCTGTCTGGCGGGCTCGTCCTGCGGGTTCGCGGCAAGGCGCTTTGCGAGGTCTGTCTCCTCGTCCGCGGTCAGCAGCGCCACTCTGCCGATCTCCTTCAGATAGATCTTGACGGAGTCGTCGTTCGCGATCTCGTCATTGGAGATCGTGACCGTGGGGTCGTCAATGTCGTCCACGCTGAGGTCGTCGTCGATCAGCTCGATCTGCATGGCGCTGCAGCGTTCAAGGATCTGATCGGGATCGACCGAAAGAGACTCCGAGAACTCCTGCACCTCGGTCATGGAGAGCTTGCCGGACGCTGTTTTTGCCTTTTCGAGCATCTGCTCCAGCCTGTCATTCTTCTTTTCTTCTTCTGCCATTTCTTACATCCTCCTGCAGATTAATTTGACTTTTTCTTCTGCCGCAGACGGTCAAAGCTTGCCGAGAAATCCTCGTCGCTCAGCGATTCCGGATTCACGGCGGTCTGCGGATGATCTTTCAGCACCGCGATGCAGTCCCGCACGGACTGCTCTGACACGGTGATATCGGCATTCTTTGAGAAAATGCCGGTAATATGTCCCATTTCGTCAGGGCTGAAGCTGTCGTTGAAAAGCGAGAGCGAAAACGGATATCCCGCCGTCAGCTTTTCGGCGAGTGCGGCATAGATGCGCCGGTTCAGTCCGGTGACAAAGTCCTCCGGCGCGATCTGTGCGAGCACCTGCTCCAGCGCATCGGGATTGCGGAACAGATAACAGAGGATCATCTCTTCCGCCTTTGCCTCCTTCCGGTGCGATGCCGCTTCCGGATTGACCGGGTCCCGCATCATTCCGGCGGCGGTCACGGCGCGCCAGACCTGTTTTTTCTGTCCGGCCCTCCGTTTCTTGATCTCGCGTTCGACCTGTGTATTGAGGATCTCCGGCGAAATATCATATTCCTTTGCCGTTCTGGAAAGGTAGACATTCCGTTCCAGCTCGTTCTCGATGTCCGCCAGCACACTGACGGCCCTGTGCAGCGCCGTGATCGTCCCGTCCTCCGAAGCGGGATCGGTTCCGTCGCGGCACCGCTGCAGCTCATAGCTGACGGCGTCGTCCGCCTCCTCCAGCAGCAGGCGGAATCTGCCCGGACCGAATTTCTTGATGTATTCGTCGGGATCCTTCGCATCATGCATGTGCAGGATGCGCGGACGCAGCCCCGCGGCGCGCAGGAGATTGACCGCCTTCAGCGTCGCATTCTGACCGGCGGCGTCACTGTCATAGGAAATGACGACCTCCTCCGCGTACTGCCGCATGAGGCGGCACTGATCCGGTGTCAGCGCGGTGCCGAGCGAGGCGACGACATTTTCAAAGCCGCCCTGATGGATCGCGATGACATCCATATATCCCTCCGCGAGAATCAGCCGCTTGGACTGCGATTTCTTCGCGAAATTCATGGAAAACAGGTTTCTGCCCTTTTTGAACACAAGGGTATCGGATGAATTCAGATATTTCGGTTCACCGCCCGGCACGATCGTCCGCCCGCCGAACGCGATCACGCTGCCGCGCAGGTCGAAGATCGGAAACATCACGCGGTTCCGGAAACGGTCATAGAGCGTTCCGTTTTTGGAGACGCTGCAGAGGTTCGCGTCAATGAGTTCCTTGTCGGTATAGCCGAGCCGGCGCATCGCGTCCGCAAGGCCGCTCCAGCTCTCCGGCGCGAAGCCGAGGCCGTATTTGCGGATGATCTCGGGCTTTAGCTGCCGCTCCTTCAGGTAGATGAGGCCGCGCTTGTCGCTGCCGGTCAGCTGTTCGTAGAACCAGCGCGCTGCGGCGCGATTCAGCTCCAGCAGGCGCGTGCGGCGTTTTCCTTCGCCGTTGTCAAGCTCCTGCTGCGGCATCTGCATACCGGCGCGCTCCGCGAGCATCTGCACGGCGTCCATATAACTGAGCCCCTCGATCTTCATCAGAAAGGTGATGACATCTCCGCCCGCGTGACAGCCGAAACAGTAGAAATGCGGATCCTGCGTATTGGCATATACCACGCATGACGGTGTTTTTTCAGAATGAAACGGGCACTGGCATTTGAGCAGAGAACCCGCGCGGACAAGCCGTACATAGCTGCCCATGACCTGATCGATCGGATTTGCCTGCTTTAACTGATACAGAAATTCCTGCGGCAGCAATGTTCCGTTCTCCTTTCCTGAGAATGTAAGCCGCGGTCAGCGGATCTCCCATGAACGCGGCACAAACAGCCGTTCATAGGTCCAGATCGCGTAGTCGTCGCTCATGCCGGCGATATAGTCGCAGATCGCGCGGTCGGTCGTGTAATTCCGTGCGATCTCCCTGTACTGCTCCGGCAGCCGCGACGGGTGGTCTTTATAGTATTTATACAGCCTTGCGATCAGCTCCTGCGCCTTGGAGTCCTCTGCCTTTGCCGCGGAATTGGAATAGACATGGGCATAAAGGAAGCTGTGCAGCTGGTCGTGCGCGGCGCGGATCATCGGCATCATGTCCGGCGTTTCGTCCGTGCCGTGCTCGATGACCGAGCGGATCATCGTGGTGATCCGTCTGGATTTGGTGTCGCCGAGCACCTCCGTGCATGCTTTCGGCAGATCGCTCTCCTGCAGGATGCCGCCGCGGATCGCGTCGTCGATATCGTGGTTGATGTAGGCGATGCGGTCGGCCAGCCGGACGATGTTGCCCTCCAGTGTTTTGGCGATGCGGTTGGTATGGCAGGCGATGCCGTTCTTGACCTGCATCGTCAGATTGAGCCCCCTGCCGTCCTTTTCGATGTAATGCACCACGCGGACGCTCTGTATATAATGGCGGTAGCCGTAAGGGCAGAGGCGGTTGAGCGCCGCTTCTCCCGCGTGGCCGAACGGAGAGTGTCCGAGGTCATGCCCCAGCGCGATGGCTTCCGTCAGGTCTTCGTTGAGGCGCAGCGCCTTTGCCATTGTGCGGGCGATCTGCGAGACCTCAAGCGTGTGTGTCAGTCTGGTGCGGTAGTGGTCCCCGACGGGCGACAGAAAGACCTGTGTCTTGTGTTTCAGGCGCCGGAACGCGCTCGAATGCAGGATGCGGTCGCGGTCACGCTGAAATTCAGTGCGGAGCGGGCAAGGTTCCTCCGTCCTGCTCCGGACCGCTTCTGCCGCATGGCAGGCGCGTTCGCTCAGAAAACTGTTTTCGATTGCTTCGGTTTGTTCCCGGATGGTCATGACGCACTCCTTTCACGGGTTTGGGGTTGCTTTAAGTGTTTTCTGTATATATATACTCCATCGGAGCGCGGAAACCCTCTTTTTTCGCATGAGTTTCACAAAGAATCGTGACAATGCACAGTTTTCCGTTTCCCGCTTTGTGGATTGTGTGCGGATTCAAGGCCGGCCGCTCTCCCGCGGCCGCACAGATCCGGAACAGCCGGACGCAGTCCGCATCCTGCTGAAATTAAATCTGCAGGAAGCGCCGAAAATCATGCAGAATGTGCTTATTTGCGCAGATGCTTGCATTTTGCCCGGTTTTGCAGTATAATAAACGGGCATCTGCACGGAACAGGAGCGGCAGCGGACCGTTCAGCAGTTCCCGAACGAAAGGACGGTTCAGAAATGGCATACAAGTATATTGATCCCGCGATGCTCGAAAAGCGCAAACGCCGCAGCACAAAGGCGAGCGGCATCGTCTCGGTGATGATCGCCGCGCTGTGTCTTGCGGTCGGCATCTTTTTTCTCGCGGCGCTGAAAAGCGTCGGCGGCCTGATCGCGATGCTGTTTTTCACGCTTCTGTTTACGGGCGCTGCGGTCTATTTCTTCAATCAGATCCGGATCGAGGAAAACCGCACCCGCGCGCTGGATGATCCGGGCAGCAAAGCGTACCGGAAGCGGCAGCAGATCAACGCGAAAAAACGCGCGGAATATCTCAGAAAGGCGGAGCATCACGGCAGCCTGAAAAGCATCCTGTGCCGGAGAGCCGCGCTGATCTGGGGCGGCGCGACGGTTCTGGTCTGGCTGCTGTCTGCCGTATTTCTGCTGGCCGGTCTCTTTTTCATCATTTTTCTGGCGTTCGATATCGCGTTTCCGCTCGCGTTCGCCGCGTCGCTGTTCGGAAAGCACTACAGAAGCGTGCTGTCGGAATACGCGGAGTACGGGCTGGACAAACGGGAGGCGGAGGCGGATTTTGCGGAGAGCCGCGCTTATCTGATCTCCACCGATCTGATCGCGGTCAGCCGGCGGTTTCTGACCGTTTCCGCGATACCGGTCGTGCTGCCTGTGGATGAGATCGTGTGGGCATACAGCGCGTATGACAGTATCCACAAGTACAGCAGCGGGATGTACTCCCACACAGAGCGCAGCTACTGCGTGATCGCCGCGCTGTCTGACGGAAGGCAGTTCAAGATCCAGTGTCCGGAGGCGCTTTGTGAGGCGATTCTCGCCGATCTCGCGGATGCCGGCACGATGGTCACGCTGGGATATTCAGATGAGCTGAACGCGCTGTATGACGCGTCGCCGGATGCATTCCGCGCAGCGGTCAAGGATCAGCTTCACGCGGTACACGATCCGGTCGGGCCGGAGGTGTTCAACCGCGGCGGCGGGTGGAATCCGGAACCCTGATCCCTGACTTTCCGGCTGATGCCGCCGGCAGCAGAATGAGAAACAGATCTGCCCCCGCTTTACACAGATACCCATACAGAGAGTTAGCCCCTGCGTGTTCCAAAGCACGCAGGGGCATTGTGTTTCATGCAGCTGCTGAGAGCAGTCGGGATTTAACGGATGTCATAATAAAAACTGTCCGCCGCCTGACGGTCTTTCCCTGTGAAGATGCGTTTTGTCAGTTTACGGTTCCTGATAAGATACCAATCGCCGAACTGATCAAATTTGCGTGATGATGTCAGAACATATGAATGCTTCAGTGTTCCGTATTTCTTGCCTTTCTTTTTTCCGTATTTTTTCAGTCTGACTGCGAAATCCATGTCTTCAAGACTGATCAGGCTGTCATCAAATCCGTTTACAGCCTCAAAGTCACGCTTATAGAACCAGAACATCGCACCGCTGACGAATCCGCCGTTTTTGATCATGACAGGCAGAAGATTGATTGCAACATACAAAGATGAAGCAGCTATTCCCAGGGACATTCTGTCAAACTTCGGCATCGTGCCGCCGCCGATATATTTCCCGCTTTCAAGTTTTTCTCTTATTTCAGCAAGCGCGTATTTCGTCATCATGCTGTCTGCATCAACTGTCACAACGATCTCTCCTCCGGCCGCTCTCACGCCCGTATTCCTGATCGAAGCGATACACTTCTCGTGATTCACCAATACTCTCGCGCCGTAATGCTTTGCGATTGCAGCAGTCCTGTCAGTACATCTGTTTGCGACAACGATGATCTCTACGGTATCAGGCCTGACATATTCAGACGCTCTGATCACTGCACGAAGGCATCTGCCGATATACTTTTCTTCATTGTGAGCAGGTATCACAACGGAAAACAAGGTTCTGTCCATGGCACACCTCAAAATCCCGGATTATGTCAGTAACAATTATAGCATGATATCGCTGCACTGTCAACAGATGCGCCGTGATCCTTCTGACCTGACATCAGAAATACCATGGCGTAACGCTTCTGTATCAGCGCCGCTCTTTCAGGCGGAGGCATTTCATTTCTGACTTGACAGCATCACGGATTCGGAGTATAATAGCATTGTCAGATCCTGACAAATGAGGTGATATTTCATGAAGCCCGAATTCTGGAGCAAAATGTTTCCGCATCTGTTCTCTGCCGACTGGTATATCGGCGGTTGGGCGCTGCTGACAGGCGTGCTGATGTTCTATGTGCGTCTGAAGGCAAAGGATGTCGCGCGCTGGTTTGAGGAGGCTCCCGCTTCCCGCTCGCTCACCGCGCTGACCGGAAGCCGCAGACGGCTCAGCATCGTTTATACACTTTTCACAACCTTCATCTCCATCTTTCCGCTGCTCGGTATGTTCGGTACCGTGCAGGCGCTGGTCGGGCTTGACCTGACAGGCGAGATGGAAGGTGTCAAGCAGCATTTCTTTGAAGCGCTGACCTCTACCGCGTGGGGCATTATTTTCGCGGTGATCTTCAAGGTGCTGCACGCGGCCTTTGCCGCGCATGACGCCGAAGAGATGCTCGCAAAATCCGGCCGTTTCCTCGACGCGAGAGAACGCCCCGGTGCCGCAAGGCAGGAGGAGCAGTGAGAAGGGGACAGGAGGTCCTGCTGGACTTCACCACGCTGCTTGATGTCACAATGCTGCTGCTGTTTTTCTTCGTGCTGTTCAGCCGCATGGATGTGGATCAGGTGAAGCAGAGCGCCGCAGCCGATCAGCGAGCGGCACAGAGCGTGATGGACGAAGCGAGAGACCTCAAGAACAAGGCGGAAAACGAGCTCGCGGACGCGCAGGCGCAGAAGGCGCAGGCGGAGGAAGCGCTCCGGCAGCTCAATGACGCCGATGCCCAGCGTGCCGCGGACCTCGCCGCGCTGCAGTATTACGGCATCGGGCAGAACCTGAAGCTCAGGCTGGAGCTGGACGGAAACGACTGGATGCTCAGCGTGCGGCGGGGCGATATCGTCCCCCATATGCTGGAATCCGGAAGCGTCAATGCGGATATGCTCCGCACCGTTCTTTCGGAGCTCCGTTATCAGAAGGAGGATACCGTCCTCTGCGAATTTCTCTATGAGGGCGAAAAGCCCGGCTCCAGAGCCGCTTATCAGACCGTGCAGAACGCGCTTCACGCGCTGAAAGCAGATTATCCGCATCTCTATATTTCAGAGACGGACATTTCACCATTCTAAATAAAGGAGTACACTGTCATGCAAACAAAAAGAAAAGGCAAAGGCGTCCTGATCGTCATCATCATTCTCGCGATTCTCGCACTGCTCGTTTTCCTCGCGTTCAAATTAGGCTGGCTCAAGGGGCTCGGCTTCGGCAAGGGTGAGGGCGACGGCGGCAGCGGCGTCAGCACCTCGCAGCAGACCGATGAGCCGGCGTCCACGGCGGATACGACCGTTGAACAGGTCGCTTCGGTCGAGGTCACGGTCAGCGGCAGCAGCTATCTGTATCAGAACAAGACGACAGAACTGGAAGCGCTGATCACAGAGCTGACGAAGCTTGACAAGAATACGCGCGTCAAGCTCCATGACGAAAACGCGGCAAAGAACACCTACGACGCACTGACCAAGGCGCTGAAGGACAACAACATCCCCTATGATGAAGTGAAACCCGAATAACATGAGTGCCCCTCTCTGCCGAAACCGGCGGAGGGGGGCAGCTATCGTACAGGAAGGGAGCCTATGGAAGATTTTATCCGGCACCGGATCAGCGATCTTGCGCAGCAGGCAGACCGCACCGGCAGCTTTACCTTTTCGCCGTTTCTCAATGAAGCGGAGCTCGCGGATTATTACGCGCTGGCACCTTCTCTGCCAAACTGCGGCGTGACGGTCTGGGGCGGTGTCGCAGACGCGTCCCGCGTCATGCTGCGCTTCGGCGATCCGGAGCGTCTTGGCTACGAGGTGCCGTTCCCGATCGTCTGCCTGAAGATCTCGCCGCTGCAGGAGAAATACGCGGATGATCTCACACACAGGGATTTTCTCGGTGCGGTGATGCATTTAGGGCTTGAACGCGATGTGATCGGCGACATTCTCGTCACGGCAAAAACGGCGTTCCTGTTCTGTCAGGAGACAGTCGCGGACTATCTCTGCGGGGAGCTCAGCCGTGTGCGGCATACCGCCGTGAAATGTGAACCCGTCAGCGACGCACCGGAGCATCTGCGGCCGAAATATGAGGAGCAGACGCATCAGACCGCTTCTCTGCGCATCGACGGCGTGATCGCGAAGGTCTGCAGACTTTCGCGGAGCGACTGCCTGACGCTGTTCCGCGCGAAAAAGGTCTTTCTGAACGGCCGGTGCACCGAAAACAGCAGCACGCTGCTGAAAGAGGGTGACGGCGTGTCTGTCCGCGGATACGGAAAATTCCGGTTCGCCGGCACCGCCGGTACGACCAGAAAAGGCAATCTCATCATCCGCACCGCACACTGCACAGGATATGAGACAGATGCCGGTGAGAACGGCGCGAATGCGCTCTGAACGGATATTGTGAAAAGGAACATACGATGGGATTCAAAGTGACCGCAGGACGCTAAGACGCAACTGACATTGCATCGGTGAGCCGCAGTGGAACAGTATCTGATTGATATGCGCTCTGCGGAGCGCGGCCAGAGGGCGCCGCCCTCTGGACTCCCGCGAGCTTTTGAAAAAGCCCGACCAAAACTTTTATTATGAGAAAGCCCCCGCCGTCAGGCGGGGGCTTTCTTGTCCTCATAACGGGATTCTCAAGGGACACCGTCCCTTGAGCGGGGTTTGGGGCAGCGCCCCATTATAATTTGCGGAGTCCTCATTTGGAAGCCGTCGGAGACACCGTCTGTCCCTCCAGCAGCTTGAGCAGCGCGGAGAAATCGCGGACGCTGAGACACCCGTCGCCGCTGA
>JAGDBX010000083.1 GCA_018110935.1 Oscillospiraceae bacterium | reverse complement strand
GTATCGCTCCGCGATGATTGATAATGGGGTTCTGCCCCATGCCCCGCTCAAGGGACGGTGTCCCTTGAGAATCCCGTTATGAGAGCATAAAAGCCCCCGCTGTCAGGCGGGGGATTTCTTTTCGTGCGCCCATAATATAAGGCTCTGTCCGACTCTTTTCCAAACGCTCTGCGCAGCAGTATTTCTGATTCATGCAACTTACTGCCCGTATATTACATCTTACCCCTGAAAAATGACAGCTTACCGATATTTCGTTGACAAGCCAATCAATATTGTTATATAATTATGAACAGAATGTCAATCCGATGTGAGCAGAGTATGAACTCAGCCCATAGACAGATAAAAGCGGGCTGCTGCCGGGAATCGGCATCGTTCACTGCACCAAAACCGCTTTTTGCGCGGAAAAAGCGGTCAGGGAAATATAATATACATAAGGAGGACTTGGAATGAAACACGGCAAACTCATTATCTGGCTCGCAGCCGCTGCCGTCTGCTTCGGCGCCGCATCTTACGGCGTCTGCGCGGATACCGGCATCACTGCGGCCGCGGAACAGGGCAGCGACAGTACAGAAGACGGCTTTGATTTTACCTATGACACAGAGACAAAACAGGCAGTGATCACAAAATACACAGGCGATATCAGAAAGGTCGAGGTCCCCTCGAAGATCGGTGAGTACACCGTCACGAAGATCGGGACCAGCGCGTTTCAGGGATTGTATATTACTTCGGTAACGCTTCCTGAAACGATCACGGAGATCGGTGAGTCGGCCTTTCAGCAATGCTATCTCCTGAGTACGGCCGAATTGCCGGGCGTACAGACTGTCGGGAACGACGCATTCCTGTACTGTTCCAGTCTGAAAAGCATTTCCATGCCGCAGGTCAGAACGATCGGCTCAAATGCGTTCTGGGATAATTACCAGCTGACTGAGGTTTCCGCGCCGCTGGCCGAAACGATTCAGTCCGGTGCGTTCTGTTATTGTAAGGGACTGACGAAAGTCTCTCTGCCGAATGCCGTCAATATCGGTTCGATCGCTTTTTCTGTCTGCACTGCTCTGACCGAAATTGAATTACCGAAGGCCGAAGTCGTCAGTTCGCGGTGCTTTGAACAATGCACGGCCCTGACTAAAGTTGCTTTGCCGGCGGCCACTGTCATTGAGCGCAACGCGTTCTGTGACTGTGCTGCACTGGCCAGCGTTACAATGCCGGAAGTCGAAACGATCGGCAAAAGTGCGTTTGCACGGTGCACCGCGCTTGAGGAGCTGGCTCTGCCCGAAAGCACCGTGACGGTTGATGAGTGCGCATTTCTGGGATGCACTGCTCTGAACCAGCTGTGGATCCAGGGCGCGACGGAGCTTCAGGCCTACGCGTTCAGGGACTGCACGGCACTGACCTCTGTATGGGTATCTGACAGCTCCCGGACAACTCTGTTTTATGAAGCGTTTGTGAACTGCCCGATGCTTGAATATGTCAACGGCGTCCAGGCGCTTTCGAAAGAAACGGACAGCCGCGGGTATCAGTATCCCGTTCTGAACCCTGATATTGAGACTGCGATCCTGAATCATTTTTCCAGAAGCATCAATGTCAAATTCGTGGACGAGTACTGTGAGGCGCTCTGCAATTACATCGTCGCGACAGAGACCGACCCGTGGATGACAGAAGCGCAGAAGGCGCGTCAGCTGCATGACTGGCTGATCCGCCACTGTGAATATGAGAACGGCGGCCCGGGTGAATATCTGAGCAACGCTGAAAACCATGTCGCCTCCTCCGTGTTTCTGAGCTATGAGCTGAATGTGCGGGGAGAAAAAGAGGACAAAGAGAATGAAGAAAATAAGGTTCGGATCGGCGAAGCGGTCTGTGAGGGCTATGCAAAAGCATACGCCATGCTGCTGGGTGCGGCGGATATCAAGTCCTTCCGCGTCAGCAGCCAGACGCATCAGTGGGTCATCGCCAGTATTGACGGAAAATACTATCATATCGACCCGACCTTTGATGATCCGATCATCCTGATATCCTTTGACGGCAATACTGACAACACACGCGGCAATCCGTATTCGACCACCTACACCTACTTCCTCAAGAGTTCCGAATTTATCGCCGGGGTCCATGATCATGAGGATCCGACACCGACAACCTGGGACAATTCCGAGCATAAACTGCTCCAGAAGTTCAAAGGCGATACCGCGGAAGCCATGGCACAGTGTACGGAGTCCTATCCGGATGATGATGCCAACGGCATTCTGGATTTCGACTATGATCTCGACGGTATTGCCGGCGATGAGGACTACTGGGAGGACCTGCTCGCGTACCAGATCATCAGCGGAAAGTATTTCGGCTATTCCGGCTGGGAGAAAAAGCCGGACAGTATGGCGGAGCTGTTCACCCGTCTGCACCGCGGGCATATTGATTTCTGGAACCTTGAAAACGGCGGCAGCCCGCAGGATGTGACCGTTTCAGCAGGCGACATCGCACGGTTTTCTGTTGTGCTGTTCAATAACGATGTGACCTGCCGGTGGCAGTATCAGAAGGCCGGCACGGACACATGGACGAATTCCAATGAGACCGCAGAACTGTGCGTGAAGGCGGAGACAGACCTCAACGGCGCGCTGTTCCGCTGCGTGATCACGGACAAGGACGGGAATACTTCGGTTTCCAGAACCGCGACGCTGACAGTGATTCCGAAAAATGCCGCACCTCCGTCCAACGGTGTGCTGAATCTCACCGCGCAGCCGAAGTCCGCAACAGCGGCGGTCGGCAGCAAGACTTCCTTCAAGGTCACGGCAGAGGGTACCGGCCTGACCTATCAGTGGCAGTTCCGGAAGGCCGGTTCCGACACATGGGTGAACTCCACCGCGACCGGCTGCAAGACCGCAGAGGTGCGTGTGACCGCGACGGAGAAGATGAACGGCCAGAAATACCGCTGCATCATCAAAAACAGCTTCGGCAACACCGTGACTTCTACCGCGGCGACGCTGAAGGTGACCGCGAACATCACCG
>JAGDBX010000082.1 GCA_018110935.1 Oscillospiraceae bacterium | reverse complement strand
GGACGGCAATCCCCTTCTGTTCCGCGGTTTTCAGCATCTGAGCATAGCCGTATCCGGTCGGGATCAAAGCATCCGGCACACGCGGGAGAAAGAACCGCTCCGCCGGGATCTGGTTCAGCACCGTGCGCAGGCCGCCGCTGTGGTCGGAATGGGGATGCGAGTTGATGACATAATCGAGGCGGCTGACGCCGAGCGAACGGAGCATCTGCACAACACGCTGCCCCTGATCCGCCTCTCCCGCGTCGATCAGCGCCGCGTGCCCCTGCGATTCGATCAGGATCGCGTCACCCTGCCCGACATCCAGCACCCAGACGCGTACTTCCGCCGCTGCGGCGGCGCTGTCGATCTTCCGCGTTCTGTCCCGCGCAGTCAAAAACAGCGCGAATCCGCCGATCAGCAGCAGAAAAGCCAGATAAAAGGGCAGTGACGCCCGCAGTCTGCGCAGAAAGATCTGCCGCTTCAGCCTTTTGTATTTGCGTTCAATATGCTGTACGCTGCTGCCGCTCTGCTTCTCCAAAAGCCGCTGCCTCCTTTCTTCCGTATTTCTCCGCGTGCAGAAAAGCGCGCACAGTCTGTGAACAGGCCGTGCGCGCTTTCGGTTCAGATATCAATGTTGCCGGTGCTGTCGGCATTGAAGAACTGATTGCTGGTCTCAGTGTAGTAGTCATTCTCCTCCAGCGCGGTGAAGTCCTCGTCCTCCGGATCGGGGAGACGGGCGCCGCAGACGCCGCAGAAGATGTTTTTCTCACTGTTTTCCGCATCACACTTCGGGCACATTTTGTAGCCGCGCAGCGTATTCAGCTCAAACTTCATTTTCTTGATGCGGCGGCGTCTTGCGTCGATGTCGTCGCACAGCGCACGAAAGACTGCGGGGTCTTCGTCCGGATTCTTGTAATAGCGTTTGCCGAGATCTGCGAAAATCTCAATGATGCGCTCCTCTTCGTAAAGGATCTTGCGCTTGAGATTGTTGACCTCGGAAATGCTGCCCATTTTTTCTGTGACACCTCTGCCCGCATCTGTCAGTCTGCCTAAAATACCCATATCATCCACTCCATCCGCAGGTGCGCATTGTCCTGCCGTATTCAGAAATTGTATTCAGCCGCACAGGCGGCTGCCCATCTTCCTATTTATTATACACGGTATTGCGGAAAAAGTCAAGCATCCGGCAAAAAAAATCAGACAAAACTGTCAAAAATGCACCGGACAACTTCCCGGGATCAGATGTCGTACGCTTCCTCTGCGGTCAGCACCGCGATATTGCCCTCGCGGAGCGCGGCGAGCGCCGCATTTCTGTCATCGACGCGGAAAATCATGTCGGCCTCACCGGGTTTGCGGTTGACGAAGGCATACATATACTCCACATTGATATTCGCCGCGTCCAGCCGCTCCAGCACGGTCGCGACGCCGCCCGGAATATCCGGCACCTTGACGCCGATGACCTTTGTGACCTTGAAGGTCCAGCCGTGTTCGGTGAGAAGCTGTTCTGTTTCGTCCGGCTTGTTGACGATGATGCGAAGGATGCCGAAATCGCGGGTATCCGCGAGACTCAGGGAGCGCACATCAATGCCCGCGTCCGCGATGAGTCTGGTAAGCTCAGCCATTTTGCCCTGCCGGTTCTCGACAAAGATCGAAAACTGCTTGATCGTATCCATCAGGAAAGACCTCCTTTGCTTTTCAGTCGTGCAGCTTGCGGCGGTCGATGACGCGCACCGCCTTGCCCTCGCTGCGGGCGATGGTTTTCGGAGAGACAAGATGTACCTTCGGCCGGATGCCGAGCATCGCGGTGATGGCGGATGCCAGCTCGCGCTCGGTGTCCTGCAGGTCCTTCATCTTGTCGGAGAACTGCTCCGCGGTCATTTCAACGCTGATATCCAGCGTGTCGGTGTTGTTGACGCGGTCGACCTCGATCAGATAGTTCGGCGAATAGCCCTGCTCGATCAGAACCGTCTCGATCTGCGACTGGAAGACATTGACGCCGCGGATGATCATCATGTCGTCGCTTCTGCCCATCGGCTTTGCCATCTTGACCAGCGTTCTGCCGCAGGCGCACTTGCCGCGGGTCAGCACGCAGAGGTCGCGGGTGCGGTAGCGGAGCAGCGGGAAGGCTTCCTTCGTGATCGAAGTGAACACCAGCTCGCCGACGGTACCGTCCGGCAGCACCTCACCCGTCTCCGGATCAATGATCTCGGCGATGAAGTGGTCCTCGTTGATGTGCATACCCTTCTGCTCGCAGCACTCAAAGGCAACGCCCGGGCCGGAGATCTCAGTCAGGCCGTAGATATCGTAAGCCTTGATGCCGAGGGATTTCTCAATGGAACGGCGCATTTCCTCCGTCCACGGCTCCGCGCCGAAGATGCCGGCCTTGAGCTGAAGGTCATCCGGCGACAGGCCCATGTCATGGATCGTTTCACCGATATACGCGGCATAGGACGGGGTGCAGCAGAGGACCGTCGCACCGAGATCCTGTATGAACTGGATCTGGCGCTCTGTATTGCCCGAAGACATCGGGAGCGTCAGAGAGCCGACCTTGTGCGAGCCGCCGTGCAGTCCGGCACCGCCCGTGAAGAGGCCGTAGCCGTAAGCGACCTGCACCACATCGTCAGCGCCGCCGCCCGCCGCGGTGATCGCTCTCGCGCAGCAGTCCTCCCAGAGATCCACATCATGCTGTGTGTAGAAGGCGACAACGCGCTTGCCGGTCGTGCCGGATGTGGAATGGATGCGCACACAGTCCGTCAGCGGTACGGCGAGCAGCCCGTAGGGGTATGCCTCACGCAGATCGGCCTTTGAGAGAAACGGCAGCTTTTTCAGATCGTCCACAGACTGAATGTCATCGGGTGCAACACCCTTGTTGTCCATCATATTTCTGTAATAGGGAACATTGTCATAGACATGACGCACCTGTTTTCTGAGCCGTTCGCTCTGCAGGGCGCGCATGTCCTCCGAAGACATGGTTTCAATGTCTTCGCGCCAGAACTTTGCCATTGGGATCATCCCTTTCATTATAGTTTCACAGTCATTCGGCTGTTATGTCCGTTATGCTTCGCGGCCGAGTGCGAATGCCCTGCGGTTCATCTCGATGAATTTTGCCGGCACGCACTGGTTGAGCGCCTCCTGCCAGACAGCCTCCTCAAACTCCATCTTCTTTGAGACGACACCCATCAGCACAACATTCGATGCCTTTGCGGAGCCGGCGGTTTCTGCCAGAGAAAGCGCGTCGACCGCGGTCACATCAATGCCCATGCCCTTCAGGGTTTCGACAATGCCTTCCGGATAAGAGGCCGCGCCGGTGATGACCGGCATCGGGTCGAGCGTCTGCGTCGAGGTGACGATCTTGCCGCCCTTTTTCAGATAGCCCGCCCAGCGCGCCGCTTCGAGCAGCTCAAAGGAGATGATGACATCCGCTTCACCCTTTTCGACGGTCGGGGAATAGACGGCATCGCCGTACTTGACATAAGTGACGACCGAGCCGCCGCGCTGGCTCATGCCGTGAACTTCACTGACTTTGACGGCATAGCCCTGCTGCAGCAGCACATTGCCGAGAATACGGCTGGCCAGCAGGGAGCCCTGCCCGCCGACGCCGACGATCATGACAGATTTCGTTTCCATATCAGTTTCCTTTCGGTTATATTCAGAATCGGTTTCCGTAAGGGTATATCTTATGGCAGGGGAGTTTCCCGTATGCTTTTTGAAATGCCTGAACAAAAAGTTTTCGTTTCGCTCCCCGAACACTCATAAAGAGGATTCTTAAGAGCCGGCGGCCCTTAAGCGGAGGATGGGGCTGTGCCCCGTTATCAGTCACCGCACAGCGGTACCTTATTCCCCGATCGCGCCGAATTTGCAGATCTCGCCGCAGATGCCGCAGCCGACACACTGCGTGTGGTCGATGCAGGCTTTGCCGTTCTTCATCGAAATGGCAGGGCAGCCGAGCTTCAGGCACATCTTGCAGCTTCTGCACTTTTCAAAGTCGACCCTGAGCGGCGGATTGTGCTTGACATATTTGAGCAGCGCGCAGGGACGGCGGGAGATGATGACGGAGGGCTCATCGACCGCGAGCTCTTCCGTGATCGCCTGCTCCATTTCCGCCAGATGATACGGATCCGCGACTCTGACGCGCTTGATGCCGATGGCACGGCAGAGCGCTTCGAGATCGACGGCGGCAGCCGGATCGCCCTTGAGGTTTTTGCCCGTTGTCGGGTTCTGCTGGTGGCCGGTCATGCCGGTGATCGAGTTATCGAGGATGATGACCGTCGAATTGGACGCATTGTAGGCAACATTGACGAGAGAATTGAGGCCCGAGTGCATGAAGGTCGAGTCGCCGATGACCGCGACGGTCTTATTCTGCGACTCCTTGCCGAGCACTTTGTTGAAGCCGTGCAGGCAGGAGACAGAGGAGCCCATGCAGACCGTCCAGTCGATGGATTCCAGCGGCTTTGCCGCACCGAGCGTGTAGCAGCCGATATCGCCGGAAACGGTGATCTTGTGCTTTGCGAGCGTATAGAACACGCCGCGGTGCGGACATCCCGCGCACATGACCGGCGGACGGATCGGCAGCGATTCCGGATACGGAACAGTCTCCGGCACTTTGCCGAGCAGCTTCTCGGCGATGATGACCTGATTGAGCTCTCCGATGCAGCCGAAGATCTCCTTGCCTTTGCACGCGATGCCGAGCGCCTTTGCGTGTGCCTCCAGCACGCCGTCCAGCTCCTCGATGATGTAAACGGTCCTGCACTTTGCGGCAAAATCGAGGAAGAGCTTGTCCGGCAGCGGGTTTGTCATGCCGAGCTTCAGATAATTGACCTTGTCGCCGAGCGCGTCCTTTGCATAGCAGTAGGAGGCGCCCGCGGTGATCACGCCGATATCGGAGCCGTTGTCCTCGATCCTGTTGACCGCGGCGGTCTCGGCATAGGCGATGAGCTTCTTCGTGCGCTCCTCGACCACAATATGCTTGCCCCTTGCGTTGGCCGGCACCATGACATACTTGCCCGGCTGCTTTTCATAGGGCTTCAGCGCCTTTTCGCTGCGCGGGAGCATCTCGACTGCGCTCTGGGAGTGCGCGACTCTGGTCGCGGTGCGCACGAGGACCGGTGTGTCGTATTCCTCGGAGAGTTCATAGGCGAGCATCGCGAAATCCTTGCATTCCTGCGAATCGGACGGCTCCAGCATCGGGAGTTTGGAGGCGATCGCGTGATGGCGGGAATCCTGCTCGTTCTGGGAGGAGTGCATACCCGGATCATCCGCAACGGCGATGACCAGACCGCCGTTCACGCCGGTGTAGGACGCAGTGTAGAGCGGATCGGCGGCGACATTGAGGCCGACATGCTTCATGGCCGCAAAGGCTCTCGCGCCCGCAAAGGAAGCACCCAGCGCGGATTCCACGGCGACCTTCTCGTTCGGCGCCCACTCCGCGTATACTTCTTCGAATTTTGCGACTTCTTCTGTGATCTCGGTGGACGGCGTGCCCGGATAGCTCGACGCGAACCGGCATCCCGCCTCATAGAGTCCTCTGGCAAACGCTTCGTTGCCAAGCATCAGTTTTTTCATTTCCGTTCTCCTTTGCGATTATTGATATTTGACGCGCCAGCAGTTTGAACCGGTCTCTCCTTCTTCCGGTGCGCGGAAATTGGAGAGATGGAAGCTGCGCTTCGCGAGTGCATCACGGCTGACGGTGCCGTCAGAATTGAGCAGTGAGGCATCCATGGAGACGCTCTGCTCCGTAACAAGGAAGGTATAGGTCTGTCCGACAGTCAGTTTGCTGCAGACAGTATCATTCAGCCGCAGTACAACGGGCTCCCCCTGATTCAGCGTGACCACGGCGGCGCGGGGCGTCGTGTAGTCGGTCACATAGTCCGGGATCAGCGCACGGACGGTGACGGTGAAGCTGCCGGAGACCGTGACCGTTCGCTTCGCTGCAGTCTGCACATGCTGCTGCGGAGGCGGGGGCGTGATGCCCTGTCCCTCATAGATCCGGATCTGCGCCTCGGCGCCTTCCTGCAGGCCCTTGTTGTAGCCCTCGTTGTATCCGGTCTTGTAGCTCTTCTGCACGACCGCGGCAGTGTCGTCATCGTTCATCGGCGGGATCGTTGCTTCGGTGGTCGTGGTGGTCGTCGATTCCGTCGTGGACTCCGTCGTGGTCGTCTCGGTCGTCGTCGTGGACTCCGTGGTCGTGGTCTCCGCGGCGATGCTGCTTTCCGCAGCCTCAAATCCGCGCGCCCTGCCCATCGTGAACAGCACAAATCCGCTCAGAATTCCGGTTGCGGCGCAGAGTGCCGCCGAAACTGCGATGCTCTTTTTGCTCATGTTGGATCCTCCGTTTCGTTGTCTTGATTCTGCTGCCTGTCAGATTCGTTTTTCAGCCCGGCGGAAAATGCTCTGCCAGATATGCCGCGACAGCGTCCTCCGTATTGCGGCCGATGACCAGATCGGCTTTTGCTTTCAGCTCAGGTGCGGCGTTCCCGACCGCAATTCTATAATCACAGGCTGCAAAGAGCGGCAGATCATTCAGGTTGTCGCCGAAGCCGACAACGGTTTCGGCGCCGGTCAGCTCCTTCAGCCGCCGGATGCCGTGATATTTGCTTGCCTGTTCCGCACAAATCTCCAGATACCAGATCTCGGGCTCATAGACATCGCGGTAATAGGCAAGTGAGATGCCCGGCACGGCAGAAAGCGCATCGTGCAGGGGATCAAGCGCCGCCTTTTCCGCGTGAAGCGACATGAAGACAGGATGCCGCTCCGCAAGGCTTTCCTGCGACGGCACCTGCTGAAACGGCTTTCCGTACATCACGCGCCGTTCCGCATAGTATTTCCGCATATGCGGCGTCGTCAGCTCCGTGTAGCAGCAGACGATCTGCCCGTCATCCTCGCAGAAGACAAAGCCGTTGAAGCCGTGTGCGGCGATCAGCGCCTCTGCCGCGAGAAAGGCCTCCGCGCCGATGACCGCCGCCTCTTTCACGCGCCCCGACACGGGATCGTGCAGCACGGCACCGTTCTGCAGGATCAGCGGGAGCGAAAAGGGCAGTCCGTCAAGGATCGGCATAACGGAAAAGCTCGTGCGCGCGGTGGCCGCCGTCAGCGGGAGCCCGCGCTGCAGAAGGGGCGTCAGAATCGCACGCGTGCGGTCTGATACGGTCACATCCGGCATCAGAAGTGTGCCGTCCAGGTCAGTTACATACAGTGTTTTCATCACAGTCCGCCTCCACCGGCGCGTACCTGACACGGAGCAAAGGCAGGGCGCGGACCGTCTGCCGGCTGTTCATCAGACCGTCCGGCTGAGAAAGATCGTTTCTTCCGTCTGCGGGCGGTGCAAACAGCCGCAGCGTCAGGTCACAGGCTGCGCGGAGCGGCTTTTCATAGAAAGCCGGCATCAGATCGACAAACGCCGTCTCCGGCGCCTTGCGGAACCATTTTCCGTTCAGCTCCAGCATATAGTTATTGGAATCACCGGAAAAGCACAGCTCGCAGAAATGCGGACTGCCGTCAAAATGCAGCGTCAGCGCAAGTCCTTCTGCATCCTCCGCACCGCCCCAGCGAAGCTCCGCCGGCAGCACCGCCGGCCCCTGCTCCGTGATCACCGGAGAAAAGAGCGGGTCGGAGAGCCAGTCGCGGAAGGTGCGCATCACCGGCTGCTCAATGCCGTTTGCGGGATCGTTCGGATCCTCTGTTTCAAGCCCCAGCCTGCCGCGGTCGCGGAACTGATAGAAATTGATGCCGGTGAGCCAGTGCTCCGGATCCTCCTTCAGCAGACGGAAGAAATGATCCGTCATCAGGCACTGGTCATAGGGACCGGTCACATCGCCGTCTGCGTTGAATTCGCTCATGACCATCGGCTTTATCTGCCCGCCGTTCTGCTCCGTAAAGCGGCGGAAGGAGCGCTTTGTCAGATCATAGATTGCTCTGACGCTGCCGCGCTTGTGGGACTTTCCGCCCGGCTCCGCCGTGTCATACGGCCAGCCCCAGTGCAGCGCGAGATATTTGTCCACCGACCAGATATCGGCGGAACAGACTGTCTGAGCGAATTCACGCTCCATCACGATCTCATCCGCGGCGGGATCCTCGATGCCGTCAATGCAGATGATCGTCTGCACATTCGGAGCGTGCGCGCGGATGACCTCGCCCGCGTGCACGAAGAAATCCGCGATCTGCTGATAAGAGGCTCGCTTTGTGAAGGCGAACCAGTTGCCGGTCGCCTCATGGTTGATGCGCAGCATCAGCCTGCCGAACGGGCGCAGATCCTCAGCGATTGCAATGAGGTGATCGTCCGTGACATTCGGATCGATCGTCAGCGTCAGCGTCACATCCTGCCCGTGTGCGCGGATATCCGCCATCTGCCGGAAGACCGGACCGTCCTTGGTGCCGTGCAGCCCGCCGGTATACGGAAAATAATCGTCGTAGGGGTAATCCCACTGAAAGCTGACCTGCTGTTCCGCGAAAGCATCCCGCGCACGGGCGGGAAATTCCCTGTCCAGCGGATAATAGCAGTACATCAGGTTGACCGACCGGAGCGGTCTGCCGAGACGGTTCAGGATATAGCTCTGCGGCACATACTCCCCGCGTTCGCTGCCGTCCGTCAGATCGGCGGCACAGGGCGCGGGTCCCATATGGATGCGGGAGAGCGGACAGTTCATCGGGAGACACCCTTTCAGTCAGCAAAGTATTTGTCGAGCAGCTCGCGCTTTAATTTCCAGAGCGGCTCGGAAAGGTCCACATAGTAGGCGTGCGGGTTTTCAAAACGCTTGACCTCATCCCAGATCGTTTCGAGCTGCTCTGCGCAGTATGCGCGCACTTCAGAGAGCGGCGGACATTCGTAGACGCACCGTCCCTTGTCGAAGATCTGCACCTGCAGGCGCTTCGCTCTGAAGTTCGTCAGCGTCTTGCGTTTGTAGGTGAATTCGGGATCGAAGATCACATAGGGCTGCGTGTCGTCAATGACCTCATCCGCGAGCGCGATGACATCGGCGATCGCCATGCCGGTCTCGCCGTCAAAGAGACGCCACGGCGCCTTGAAGCCGGGGTTCGTGATCTTCGCGGCGTTCTCGGAGAGCTTGATCTTCGGGATCAGCACATCGGGCGCCGCTGCGGTGCCGGCTGCCGCCAGCTTGTAAACGCCGCCGAACACCGGCTCGGAGCGCGAGGTGACAAGCCGCTCACCGACGCCGAAGCTGTCGAGCTTCGCGCCCTGTACGAGCAGATCGCGGATCAGGTATTCGTCGAGCGAATTGGACGCCACGATCTTCACCTCCGGCAGACCAGCCTCATCAAGCATGATGCGCGCCTTCTTGGAAAGATAGGCGATGTCGCCGCTGTCGATGCGGATGCCCTGCGGCACATGACCGGCGGCCTTCAGCTCCTTGAAGACCGTGATCGCGTTCGGAACGCCGGATTTCAGAACATGATAGGTGTCAACCAGCAGCGTGCAGGCATCCGGATAGACCTTTGCATAGGCACGGAACGCTTCCAGCTCGGTCGGGTAGAGCTGCAACCAGCTGTGCGGCATCGTGCCGAGCGCGGGCACGCCGAATTCACGGTCGCAGATCGCTCTGTGCGTACCAGCCGCTCCTGCGATATTGTC
>JAGDBX010000010.1 GCA_018110935.1 Oscillospiraceae bacterium | reverse complement strand
TCATCGCGGAGCGATACCTATTCTCCGCAGACTGAAGCGCCCCGGGATCAGAGCCGGGGCGCTTTTTTTGTATGACAGGAAGTCGTTCTGCGGAATCAGCCTGCTGTGATGCTGGCAGATTCACTGTATACGCCGTATTTCGTGCCGCTTGTCGTTCCGTCAGCAGTGATGAACGCCCGCACCTTCACATACCATTTCTCGCCGGTCTGTGAATACTTGGTCAGTGTCGCGGAGGTTTTGCCTGCGGCGTAGGTCTGGGCGTGGTAGGAAGGATCGCTGGTGCTGAGTGTCGGATCCTTGCTGTAAACCACCTGATAGCCCGCGGCTGCCGGATCATTGTTCCATGTGACCTTGAAGCCCCCGGAAACAGCTGTCAGCGTCGGTGCCGCCTGCTTTGCGGGTGCGATGGTGTAGGTCTTGACAACGGTGCCGGTATAATTTCCGATGCCCTTGACCGTGACCTTTGCGGTGTTGATGCCGATTGCGGTGTTGTCAGAGTATTCCATTGTGAAGTCTGTGTTGTACTTCAGTTTCTTGTCGCCGGATTTCACCGTGATGTACGAGCCGACCTTGACAGGGCTGCCGGTGTAGGCAAATGTCTCCTGAGAAAGGGTGACGCTGTCGACGGTGTTTGAAGTCAGCTGAATGTGTGCGGTTTCGCCCCAGACACCCGCCTTGGAGCCGGCAGTCGTGTGGTCGCTCGAAACAAATGCCTTGACGCGGACATACCATGTTTCGCCCGGGTTCTGGTACTTGGAGAGATCACAGGAGGTTTTGGATTTTGCATAGGAACCGCTGTGGAGGGTATCGCCGGTGAAGTCCGCGCTCTGGCAGTACTGCACCTGATAGCCGTCCGCCTGGGAATCAGCCGTCCACGCAACATGGAACTTGCCGTCTGCCCAGGAGAGCGCGGGTGCCGCCTGCTGGACGGGCACGATGGAGTATTCCGCCGTGAGGGAGCCGGTGTAATCGCCCATACCGACAGCGGTGACCTTTGCGGTATGATAGCCGATATTGACATTGCTGCTGTATTCAAGGGTGAAGTCCTGACCGTATTTCAGCTTCCGGCTGCCGATCTTCAGGCTGACATAGGAGCCGACCTTGACCGCCTTTCCGGTGTAGGCAAAGACCGTCTTTGAGAGTGTGAAGGCAGCGCCTGCCGCGGAAAGATCCTGCTTCTGATAGACCGGAATCCAAGTCAGTGTGCCGCCGTAATTCTGTCTGACTTCCTCCGTCCATGCGGCATTGTCGCCGGGATAATATACGGTTGCCGTGACATCTCTGAAAGCAGAACTATGCATGGACGGCGGATTGCCGAGGAAGCTGACCGTTTTCAGCTGATCGCAGTAGGCAAATGCCATCAAACTGAAGCTTTTCACAGAAGCCGGGATCGTGATCGCGGCGATCGGAGCGTAGCGGAATGCTCCCGGGCCGATGTCGATCAGACTGTCCGGAAGCGTGACATTCGTCAGAGACAGGCAGTCATCGAATGACTGAGTGCCGATATTTTTCACGCGCTCGGGGATGATGATGTCGGTCAGAGAAGTGCATTTCTGGAAGGCCTCTCTGCCGATCTGTGTGACAGAATCCGGGATCGTGATGTTCTTGAGGGCAGTGCATTCCTTGAAGGCACGAGCACCGATGTTTGTCAGGCCTTCTGTCTGGAACACGACGTTTTTGAGCTCAGTTTCATACCAGCTCCACGGTGCCGGATCATCCGTATAGTCCGTCATCGCGCCGGAGCCGGAAATAGTCAGGGTTTGGGTATCTTCGTTGTAGCTCCATGTGAGGTCCTCACCGCAGCTGTAGTCAAAGATCGGCTCAAAGCGGAAGCCGTATTTCTCGGCATAAGCCTGTGCGGTGGAGCCGGGGCGGCCGCAGATGACCGTGTATTCATTCCTTCTGTTTATCGTGTCTTCGCTGTCATAGATCTCGCAGTTCCTGTTCAGGATCGTGATGCTGTAGAAATTGCTGCAGTAAGCAAAGGCGTTCTCGCCGATCTTTGTGCAGGATTCCGGCAGGTAGATATCCACGGCACGGGAGCAGGATGCCAGACCAGCCGGGATCTCCGTGATGCCCTCACCGAAATACAGTGCCGCATCATCGGAATCGTTTTCCAGAGACGCGTTCAGTGCGCCGTAGCCGAATGATGTTACAGTGCCGGGGATTCTGAGCTCGTTCAGATTTTCGGTATACATAAACGCATATCTGCCGATGCTTTCAAGCCCTTCCGGCAGCATGAGCGAGAGGACATAGCAGCCCTGGAAGGCGGAATCGCCGATGCGCTTGAGTGTGGTCGGAAGAGTAACTTGCGCGGCATTTCTCGTGCCCTCAAAGGCATGATTGCCCACAGAGGTGACGCCTTCTCCCACAATGATTTTCTCGATCTCCTCATAGTAAGCATACCAGGGCGTTTCGGCGTACTGGCGGAAGTCGTACATATCGCCCGTGCCGGAGATTGTCAGCGTCTTGGTCGAAGCGTCATAGCTGCATGTGAGGTTTTCGCCGCAGATTGTCGTGTCGATCGGGCGGAAGCAGTAGCCTGTATTTTCTGCATACCGGTACGCGGCGGAGTCGTAATAGCCGCAGATATTGCCGTTGAAATAATAGCTGTTGCCGCCGGACGAATAGCTCTCGGAATTGTTGATGGTCGATTTGCTGTTGTAGATCGTGGTGTCCTTGCCGCGGAATGTAACTTTATCCAGCCTGCGGCAGTTTCCGAGCGCGCTGTCGGCGACCGTCAGGACGGAAGCCGGGATCTCAATTTCCGTGAGCACGCTGAGACCGTAAAACGCGTATCTCGTGACGGAAGTCAGGCCTGCCGGCAGAACAACGTGCTGGATGCTGTTTCTGTACTGATACCACGGAACCGCCGACTGAGAATCAAAGGTGAACATATCGCCGGAGCCTCTGATCGTCAGGGTGCCGTCGGAGTAGCTCCATTTGAGGAACTCGCCGCAGTATTCCTTGTCGATCGGCTCAAATGTATAGCTGTATTTCTTGGCGTATGCCTGCGCGGTGGAGTTCTGGTAGCCGTGGATCTTTCCGCTGAAGGAATAGGGAGTTACGTTCGCCGTGGAGTCGTATACTGCGGAGGCAGCATCGTAGAATGTGCATGCCCTGTTCAGCACATAGATGTCCGTCAGAGCAGTGTTCGCACCGAACGCATGGTTTCCGATCTGTGTGACGCTTTCAGGGACTGTGACCGTCCTGAGCGCAGTGCACCTATAGAAAGTGCAGAACGGAAGACCGGTGAGAGCGGTTGAGATGTGGACAGAGGTGAGCTGCTGGCAGTAATAGAATGCGTAATTGTTGACTGAGTTCACACTGTCCGGCATATAAAGCGAACGGAAGTCATTATATGCGAGTCCGTAGGTACCGATCGATCTGAGCGTTGTGGGCAGGTCAATGAACTTTGCGTGAACAGAGTGGAATGCGTAATTCCCGATCGTGGTCACGCCCTCGTTCACGACGATCGAGCGGATCAGCTTTTTCTGTGCAAGCTGATACCACGGCTGAGCGGATGCTTCGGTGTAATTCGCCATCGCGCCCGTGCCGGAGACCGTCAGTTCTCCGGTCGCTTCATCGAACTTCCATGTCAGGTTTGTGCCGCAGGTGCCGGAGGTCGGAATCGGCGGCTCGAGAGAGAATTCCTCAAAGGTGCGGCTGTATTTATTCGCATAGGCGGCTGCCGTGGAATCCTTTAAGCCGATGATCTTGCCGTCATAATAACAATTGGTGGAATCGCGGTTATAGATTGTACTTTTACTGTCATAGATTCCGGTTTTGGCGCCGAGAAATTTGACGGATTGCAGGCGCAGGCAGTCTCCGAATGCGGTCGAACCGACGCTTGTGACGGATGCGGGAACTGTGACATTCAGCAGATTATCGCAGTCATTAAATGCATTGTTTCCAATAGTTATCAGCCCTTCCTTCAGCGTGACATTCTGAAGATTGAGACAATTTTGAAATGCACTGCTCCCAATCGATTCGACGGAAGCGGGAATCGTGACCGAGGTCAGAGCGTCACAGTCGTTGAACGCAGTTTTAGCGATCGTTTTCAGTCCTTCGGCAAGCGTCAGGGAAGCAAGCGAAGCACAGCCGGAAAACGCACTGATACCGATACTGGTCAGATATTTCTTCGTTGTCAGGGATTTCAGGCCGGAGTGTGCGAAAGCTTCTTCCCCGATGGTTTCAAGACTTTCCGGGAAGGTGATTGCGGTCAGCGCGGTGCAGCCGCTGAAGCCTGATCCTTCGATGATACTCAATGCGGGCGGCAGGGTGACTGAGGAAAGCTGTGTGCTATTTTTGAAGCAGTCATTTGGAATTGATGTCAGATTCGAGCATCCGGAAAAACTGATGCTTGTAAGCTTCGTACACCCATTAAAGCAGTAAGAACACAACGAATTGAGTGTAGAGGGAATTGTAACAGATCTCAGATTGGTGCAGTTCTGAAATCCATACCAAGTATAGTGTGAGAAAGAGGTTGTCACATTGTACAAATCCACTGAGCCGATCGAGGTAATGCCGGGGCCGATCGAAACAGAGGTGATATCAGTTTGCTTAGGAAATGAAGCGGTATAGGTATCATAATAAGATTCATACCAGCGCGGCTTAAAAGCACCGCTGCCGGTGACTGTCAGCGTTCCGTTGCTGTCCAGTGTCCAATTGCAGTTGTCCCATTTGCCGTTCATCGGTGTGACCGCCCTTGCCGTGACCGGCGCCGTGAACAGCTCCGAGACGGCCTCTGTCAAAGGAACCGCACAGAGCGCGGTTGCCGCCGCCAGCACAGCGCTGACGATTCGTTTTTTCAACCTTTTCATGATTGACCTCCTGTGTTTTGCTATGATTCCGCTGTGTATAATTTCATGTTATTATCACAGCTTAATACTATTATAGCACTTCCTCCTGCTTCTGTCAATAACATTATAAAATACGAAACATATTCCGTGACTGCCGGTTCCTTGACATTCGTGCGGGGATTTGATATAATAGTATAAACGGCGGAGAAACAGCGCCGCCGCAGAGGAGAATCAAACATGAAGGATAATGTTTTCTTTGAGGACTTAAAGGCGTTCAAGGCAGAGATCGACACCGCAATCGCGGACAAAAATTTCTGCTCTGTGATGATTCCGGACGCGGAGCAGGTCTCTCTGCCCCTTTATCTGGAGTCTTTCCGGAAGCTGAGCAGCGGCGGCAAGCGCATCCGCGCCTATCTGGTCCGCCTCGGATATGAGCTCTGCGCAGGCGAAAGCGACAGCCGCATCCTGCTCCCCGCGCTGTCCTATGAGGTCTTTCAGACCGGCGTGCTGATTCATGACGATATCATTGACCAGAGCGACACCCGCCGGAATATGCCGACGCTCCATGTCGCGCTGGGCGGCGATCACACAGCCGTTTCCAAGGCGATCTGCGTCGGAGACATCGGGCTCTATGCCGCTGTCGATATGGTCGCGCGCGCGGATTTCGCGCCGGAGCTTGTACGGCGGGCCGTCGCGCATCAGATCGGCGTTTTTCAGCGGACGATCACCGGAGAACTCATGGACATTGAGCTCTCGGAAAAAACCGCCTATGACGAGGCGGAGATCCTGAAGATGTATACCTGCAAGACCGCGTGGTATACGATGATCGGCCCGATGCAGCTCGGCGCGGTGCTGGCCGGCGCGGACGGCACGCTCCTGCAGCAGATCGAGCGCACAGGCTGCGCCATGGGCATCGCGTTCCAGATCATGGATGACATCATCGGCATTTTCGGCGACCGCAAGGTGATCGGCAAGTCGAATCTCTCTGATATGCAGGAGGGCAAACAGACCGTGCTGACGAGCCATTTTCTCGCGTACGCCGATGAAGCGCAGCTTGCGGAATTCCGGCAGATCTACGGTAAGCGCGGGAGCGGCGAGGCGGAGCTGGCGCGTGTGTAGAGCCTGCTTCGTGCGGCGGGCAGTGAGGCCTACGCGAACGCCCTCTGTGCGCAGTACGCCGCGCAGGCGGGGCAGGTGCTGGACGGAATGCGCACGAATGACCGCTGCAAAGCACTTCTGCGGAGCTTCCTTGACTATCTCTGCTGCAGAGAATTATGAACAAACTGTAACGGCTGTTTCCAATCGGGAAACGGCCGTTTTCTTTATACGCGCAGTTAAAAAAATCTGCGCAATTTTGTAAAAGCCGGAACGGGTTCGGCACAGTGTGTGCTGTATGGTTCCCCTTGCTTTATTTGTGCAGAAACACGAAGACGGAACGAGTTTTTGCTTTTCTTGCTGTGCAGTTTTCTGTTGAAAGTGTGCTGGAGCAAGATTGTCCTAAAATTAATCAATATTGTTACAGATTGATTTCAAAAAAGTGATTGACATTTTCACCGGATTATAGTATAATTAAGCATAACATCTATATTGTTACAATTATAGTCAAAATGACAGCGCGATCTGACAGAAGCGCGATCCGACGCACGGAAGAGAGTGCCGCGCGTGACAAAGCGGGCACGAACAGCATCGTAAGTTAAGGAGGAATGATACCATTGAAAAAGAAGAATCCGCTGAAGCGCACCCTTGCCGGGATTGTCGCAGTTCTGCTCGTTACGGGCAACCTGCTCACGCCCGGTGCGCTCAAACTGAGTCCGCTGGCAGAGACCGCGATCGTTGCGGAAGCGGCTGATGTGCAGGTCAACAACAGAGGATATGCTTTTGTTGACGGAGTGCTCTATATCAACGCGAGCAATGCTAATTATTTTAAAGCGACCGGAAGCGGAGAGAACCGGAATATCGATCTTTCCTACGGTACAACCCATCTTGGAACCAATAGACAGGACATCAGCAAATCTGATGTCTTAGAAGTTGTGATCATGTCCGGCGCAGTCCTTCCTGATGACTTTAACCGCATGTTCAAAGGCTTTACCAATCTGAAAAAAGTGACTGTCGAGCAGGGCGCAAGATTCAGAGGTTCCGATGATTATGCAAAGATGAGCAGCACTTTTGAAGGCTGTACCAATCTTGAAAGTGTAGACCTTTCCGGTTTGACGAACGGTGACCGTGTCGCTTACATCGACGGCCTTTTCAAGGACTGTCCGAATCTGACTTATGCCAATCTGTCCAGCATCGACGGCTCGATGATGGGTAAGGGTGATGCAACGCAAAATCCCTGGGGCTATTTGGCTGATTGGGCTATGTGGTCACGTGGAGATGGCGTTGACCCTGTCAATGTCCCGATCAG
>JAGDBX010000081.1 GCA_018110935.1 Oscillospiraceae bacterium | reverse complement strand
GCCCCATGCCCCGCTCAAGGGACGGTGTCCCTTGAGAATCCCGTTATGAGAGCATAAAAGCCCCCGCTGTCAGGCGGGGGCTCGTTGTATGGTCAGATCACGCCTTGGCGATTGCGGCTTTGATGACGCCGTTTTCACCTTCGACCTCAAAGGCGGAAAGCGGTTCCGCGACAGCGCCGAGCGTGCCGAGCGTCTCACCGCAGATGTAGCCGGTGAATGCCTCCGGATACGCACCCTCCAGCTGGATGACGATGCGGTCGGAGATCTCAAGGCCTGCCTGCTTTCTCGCGTCCTGAATCATGCGGACAAGATCGCGGGCGACGCCTTCTGCGCGCAACTCGTCAGTGATCGTCAGATCAAGCGAAACGACGATGCCGTGCTCACTCATGATATGGCCGCCGTCCTTGGCCTGATAGGTGACCAGAATGATGTCCGGATCGAAGGATTCCTCCTTGCCGTCGATCGTCAGGACAGCCGCGTCCTCCGTCAGGCGGAAGGCACCGGACTTGATCGCCTTGATCAGCACCGGAACACGGTCGCGGTAGAGGTCGCGGATCGTGTTGAAGTTCGGCGCGTACTGCACATCGGCGATCGCGGAAACATCATCCGCAACGGTGACCTGCTTGACATTCAGCTCCTCCGCGATGATATCGGTGAAGCGGCTGACGATCGCAGCGGATTCCGCAGAAGCCAGCGCGGCACGCAGCGTCGAGAGCGGCTGACGGATCTTGACATTGTTCTTGTTGCGCAGCGCGTGTGCGAGCGAAATGACATTGCGCACAACGGCGATCTCATTGAGCAGCGCCGGATTGCGGAACGACGCGGGGATCTCCGGCCATGCCGCGAGATGCACGGAATCCGAGCCGGTGAGGATGCGGTAGAGATAGTCCGAAAGGATCGGCGCGGCCGGCGCGAAGAGCTTCAGCGTGTTGACGAGGACATAACAGAGCGTATCATAGGCGTTCTTCTTGTCCTTTGTCATCTCCTTGCCCCAGAAGCGGCGGCGCGAACGGCGGATGAACCAGTTGGTCAGGCCGTCCATCAGCGTGTCAAGACTGCCGGTGTACTGATTGACCAGATACTGCTCCATGTTCGTGCGGATGCTCTCCTCAGTCTGTGCGAGCAGCGCTAAAATCCACTGGTCAAGCTGATTGTCCGAGTCCGGCACGGTCAGCGTGTCAGGGTGATAGCCGTCGATGTTGGCATAGGAGATATAGAAGTTGCAGGCATTCCACAGCGGCAGGATCAGACCCTGCAGCATATCGGAGATGCCGGAATCCTTGAAGCGCAGGTCGCCGACCAGCATCGCGTTGGACTGGAAGAGATAGAGGCGGAACGCGTCCGTGCCGAATTCCTTCATCAGCTTCATCGGATCGGTGTAATTGTGATTCGATTTCGAGAGCTTCTTGCCGTTCTCATCAAGGATCGTGCCGTGAACGACGCAGTTCTTGAAGGCCGGGCGGTCAAAGAGCGCGGTCGCCAGCACATGGAGATAATAGAACCAGCAGCGGATCTGGCCGGTGTATTCAACAATGAAGTCGCACGGGAAGTGGGATTCAAACCACTCCTTGTTCTCAAAGGGATAATGCTTCTGCGCAAAGGGCACGCAGCCGGACTCAAACCAGCAGTCCAGCACCTCCGGCACGCGCTTCATGGCCGCGCCGCACTTGCAGGGGAAGGTGATCTCATCGACATACTGCCGGTGCAGATTGTCAAGCCGCTTGCCGGAGCGCTCCTCGATCTCGTCCAGAGAGCCGAGCACAACGCGCTCGCCGCAGTCCGGGCACTCCCAGATCGGGATCGGTGTGGACCAGTAGCGGTTTCTGGAAATGTTCCAGTCGCGGGCGTTTTCGAGCCATTTGCCGAAGCGGGAATCCTTGACGGAATCCGGCACCCAGTTCACCTGTGTGTTGTTCAGCTCGATCAGTCTGTCCTTGAGCTTTTCGACGCTTAAGTACCAAGCGTCCATCGCCTTGTAGATCAGCGGCTCGCGGCAGCGCCAGCAGTGCGGATAGTTATGCTCGATCGTGCCGTCCGCAACCGCCTTGCCGTTGTCGTAGAGGAAGCGGATGATCGCCGGGTTCATCTCAATGACGGTCTTGGCGTCGGTATCGGTGTAGAAATCGGTGACTTCCTTTGTGAAGTGGCCCTTCTCATCGACCGGATTGACCATCGGGATCTTGTGATTGCGGCAGGTCCAGTAGTCGTCCTCACCGAAGGCCGGTGCGGTGTGGACAATGCCGACGCCCTCTTCGGAGCCGACATAGTCAGCGGTGACGACGCGGAACGCGCCCTCCTTTGCCATATCGGCAAAATACGGGAACAGCGGCTCATAGGTCTTGCCGACCAGATCGGAGCCCTTCACTTCTTTCAGGATCTCGGGCTGCTTGCCGAAGACCTTCGGGAAGGATTTGAGCGTCTGTTTGCAGGCGATGAAGACCTCATCCCCGACGGTGACATAGGCGTAGTCGAGGTTCTCGCCGACGGCGAGACAGAGGTTTGAAGGCAGTGTCCACGGGGTGGTCGTCCACGCGAGGAAGTAGACCTGCCTGCCGTCCATCTGCTCGTCGGTTCTAAATTTCGCGATGATCCATCTGTCCTGACGCGGACGGGTGGAGTCGGATTCTCTCGTGTCGGAGATGGAGAGCGAGGTCTCGCAGCGGCAGCAGTAGGGCGTGACGCGGTAGTTGCGGTAGATGAGGCCCTTGTCATAGCACTGCTTGAACGCCCACATGACAGACTCCATGTAGGTGAGATTCATGGTCTTGTAGGCACCGTCGTAATCGACCCAGCGGGCCATCTGATCGACATATTCGCGCCATGTCTCGTTGTTCTTCGAGACGATGTCGCGGCAGACATCATTGAACTTCCCGATGACGATCGAGCGTTCGATCTCGGTCTTGGAATCAATGCCGAGCGCCTTTTCCGCCTGTGTTTCGATCGGCAGGCCGTGGCAGTCCCAGCCCCAGACTCTCGGGACGGAATAGCCGCGCATGGTGTGATAGCGCGCAATCATATCCTTGATAAAGGAGACAAGCACGGTGCCGTGGTGCGGGATACCGGTCGGGAAGGGAGGGCCGTCGTAGAAGACGACTTCTTCGGTCTGACCG
>JAGDBX010000080.1 GCA_018110935.1 Oscillospiraceae bacterium | reverse complement strand
CTGGGTTCCGTCCAGCGGCTCATAGTCAAAGCCGTTTGCCCTCGCGTATTCCTCGATCCCGGCACCGCCGCGGAGCACCAGCTTTTTTTTGTCGCATCCCATAAACGCACGCTCTGCGATCTGCACATCGTCATTGAGGAACGTAACAGCCTCCAGATTCGGACAGAGTGCGAACGCTTCCTCGCCGATCTCAGAAACAGATTCCGGCAATGTGACGATGATCAGTCCTGCGCAGTCGGAAAAAGCCTCTTTTCCGATGCTAGTGACGGCAGAAGAGATTTCGACCTGCCACAGCGCATCAGCACCTCTGAATGCAGCGTCGGCAATGCGTGTCACATACAGTCCGCCCACACCGGCAGGGATCGTGACAGAGCCTTCACCCGGTTGCCCGACAAATCCGATCACTTCCGCGTGGTCTGCATACTTTGCAAATTCAAGATTGTCGACCGTGACGGTGACGAAGCTTCCGTCCGTTGTTGTCGTTTCAGTCGTTTCCGTCAGGGAAGTGACGGCGGTTGTATCGTTTCCGGAGTCACCCGGACGCTCGGGCTTTCTGTTCAGGGTGCTGATCAGCAGCCCGCCGCCGACCAGAACACCGATCGCCGCGGCTGCGGCAAATCCGCCTGCAATATAATGTGCAATACTCTGTTTCATTGTCTTCTTCTCCTCCGGGGCTTCTGTGAGGCCGTCGGACCGGAGTGCTTCTCTGACGCTCTGCGGGAGAGCCTCTGCGACATAGGCCTCCGGAATCTGTCCGGTGATCTCGATCAGCCTGTCGATTCTGTCCTGCTTCACAGTAATCCCTCCTTTTCAAGATAGTCCCGCAGCTTGCTGCGCAGACGCACAAGCGTGACGGTGACGGTGCTTTTGGGGATCCGAAGGTCGGAGGCGATGTCCTCCACGGGCATCAGAAACCAGTATCGCTGCACAAAGATCTTGCGCTGTTTCTCCTTCAGCGTGCCGAGAAACCGCGTCAGCCCCTCGCCGAGCGCGCGGCAGTCCGCCTCCTGCTCGACATTGTCGGGGGCTTCGGGGAAGACTGTCAGCTCTTCAAGCGGAAGCACGGTCTCTCCGCCGCCGCGCGATGCCGCCAGATTGGCTCTGCGGCGGTTTTTCGCGAGATTGCGCGCGGTCGCGGCTGCGTATGCAGCGAGATTATCCGGTTTCGCGGGCGGAATGGCGTTCCACAGCTTTGTGAGCGTATCGTTGACGCATTCCTCTGCATCCTCACGGATGCCGGTGATATTCATTGCCACAGTATAGCAATAGCCGCCGTACTGTGTCTGGATCGCAGCCAGACCGCGCTCGTCGCGCCGGTTCAGCAGTTCAATGATTGCCTGGTCGGTCATGCCGTCCGCCTCCTTTTTCAGATTCCGTTTGAAGCGCTTCATTCTTAGAGACACATCCCGGTACACCCGGGCTACATTTTTCGGAAAAGTTTTTTGAAAAAGATTTTTGTCCCGGACGGGTGTGTATCCGTCCGGACAGACAAAAGCCCTCCGGTGTCTGCCGGAGGGCTGATTCTATCGATCACATATCACACAGAATGATCCAGTATACCCAGCAGCATTGCGTAGTCAGTTCCCGTAATAAAGCCGTCACAGTTCATGTCGGCATTCTCCGGCACCGCACTGCCGCCAAACACATTGACATTCTCAGCAAGGCAGCGGGAAAACAGCACAGCATCGTTCATTTCAAGCACACCGTTTCCCGAAATATCACCTTTTACGGATTCAGCCGGAAGAACAGGAACATTCTTTGATTCCTGACCGACAAGGAGTCCGGGATTATGCTTTTCAGCTTCTTTCCGGATGACAGAAATCGGAGCTTCAAAACCATCCGTCTGGTCATAAAGGGAATCATAACCAAACACAAATTCCGCAGTTTCAGCATCTTCCGCAAGAACATCCCTCATAGAAAACACATTCGCCTCGTCGTTGTAAAAGCCTCTTCCGTAGAAGGATTTCACAAGCGGGAGATCCTCAGCCGGAATATCCTCCAGATAAGTGTTTCTCATCCGAGTTCCATAAATATAATGAGACTGACCGAAAATCTGATCGGAATGGAAAATGCAGTCTGACATCATGACAAGAGACTGCGGCATACGAACCTCAATCGCGCCTTTTACCCTGTTGCCGACAGTACGGCTTCCCACAGCAGAATCAAACGCCTGCGCGCTGATGTATTCCAGTGATTCCGGCAAAAGAATGATTCTGTCAGTCTGCTGAGAATTCACAACGGCCGGCGCGGTTTCCATGTAGGCTTGATAACCGATAAAACGGACACTCTCGGGGATATTCACTCTGCAGTTTCCGGCATCCGATGTGCCGAATGCGTTCACAAAGGCTCTTTCCGCGATCACTTCGACACAATCCGGAACGGAGATCTCCTCAAGATTCGGCAAATACGATCCTGCATCGGCAAATGCACCGTACCCGATAGCGGATACAGACAGCCCGCTCACCTTTTCGGGAATCTGAAGAACCGTGCAGTCATCAGAAAACTCAGAGTAAACCGCACCTGAGATGCGAACGGTATTGTCGCTCAGAATCTCATAGCTGAATCCGTTTTCGCAGCCTGTCCCGATCACGATTCCTGACTGCGGCGCATAATCAGCACCGCACCGTTCGGATGCACACCGCATTTCTCCGCCGATGCCGGTGCCGGGAGTACGGCTCCGAAGCCTGCTGCGGCCGCACAAACTGTCGCAATCAGCGCTGCAGTCAATTTCACATACAATCTTTTATTCTTAGGTTCCTCCTCTTTAATCATGCCTTTCATAAGGCGACCTGTATTTATATTATACACCTTTTGTCATGAAACAATCTTGCTGCGGCATATCTGACAGAATTCCGGTTTACGGATACGGACTGAAATCTTCGTTTTCAAAGACCGTATTGTCATAGCCTGCCTGCATGATCTGCTCCCAGTAAACCGCACCGAACGCCTTTTTCACCCGTTCCGCCATGAAATCGACCTTTTCTCTGCGCTCCGGCATCTGCGGCAGCAGTTCCCAGTTCAGCTTCCGTTCCTCTCCGAGCTGCTGATACGCAGAATAGCCCTCAAACAGCCATCCGATCAGTGACGCGCGTTCCTCCGGGCTGTCATCGCTTTCCGAAAAGGCCTGCGGATCGCTCCGGCTGATCCGCGCTTCGGCCGCAAGCCAGATCCCGCGGTGAATATCATCCGCGGACCTGAGCGCGACGGTGAACCACTTTCCGGCCGGCACGGAGAACACGCCGGACTTAGCGCTGTCCGGCAGGACATCGTGCACAAGCAGAACGGCCAGTCCGCCCTCGCCGTATTCATCGCGGAATTTGCTGAAAAATCCGTTCGGATAAACCCGCAGACGGGCGTCCAGCTTTTTCAGCAGAATGACGGTCTCCGCAGAAACGCCTTCTTCCGTCAGGGCGCCTGCCGCGTCTTCCGCGGACACGGTCCGCTCAGCCGCCGCCGGAACATCTTTCACCTCGTCACCGATCAGGATCCGGATGCCGTATCTGCGCGCGATGCTGTCCGCCAGACTGCGCGCACCCTCCAGATAACCGGCGGGGCTGTGCCGCTCCGGCTCCCGTGTGAGCGGTTCCGCCGTGGGATAAGTCTCTGTCTGTCCGGCCAGCCGCGGTTCCGCAGCAAACAGGCGCGTGACCGTTCCGCCGCTCCCGGCAAACGACGCCGCGATCAGCCAGCGGGAGGTCTCCGGCGAACAGCAGAACCGTGCGGCAGACGCTTTTGCGCCGTCCGGAAACGCCTGCACCGCGCGCGTGCCAGCCTTCAGGTCCGCCATGAGCAGACCGCCGGATTGTTCTGTGCCGAGCGCGTAGGCAGAGGCAAAATCGGTTCTGAGATCGAGTCTGTGATCGTTGTTTTTGTCCTCCGTTTTCCAGCAGGACAGAACCTTTCTGTCCATAAACCGGCTTGTGCGGACCTCCAGCGCATCCCCGCCGGATGCGGTGACCTGCAGCATCCCGCCGCTGAAAAAGGCGTAGGATGTGCTGTCGTAATACGGAAATGCGCCGAGCCGGATGCCGGAATCGATCGAATACGCGGCGGCATTCACCGGCTGCAGCAGATCGGCGGAGGGCTCTGTGATCATCATCACACGGCGGTCGGGATAGATTCCGAGCAGGGCGCGGTCAGAGCCGAGCTGCAGAAAGACCGATTCCGTGCCGCGGCCGTCCATGCACATGACAGCGTTTTGCTGCGGATCAAAGCCGAACACACAGTCGTTCGTCTGATCGTACACAGCGGAGCCGATCCACGCCGCCTCACAGCTGCGGGGCATCTCCGCTTCTCCGTAATACCTGAGGATTCCGCCGGAACCGCCCGTGTCCGAGGAGAGCGTCACGGCTTCTCCCGCTTCTGTCAGGCCGGCCAGATATTCATTTGCGCCTGTCAGCTCGCCGGAGCGGACAGTCTTCTGTTCTTTGAGATCTACGATATGATACTGTTGCTTACCGCCGGCGCTGCACTGCACGGCAGCCGTCACGCCGCGGCAGACGATCGCCTCGGCAGTGCCCGCAAGCCCGGTGACAGAGATTTCCGTGAGCGGCGCTGTCAGAGCCGGCAGACTGTAATCGGGCGCTTCGGGTTCCGTGCTCTGCGTGTGCCCGGTCTTCAGGGCGGTCGTTTCCGTCATCGCTGCCGTGGTATCGGTCGGGCGCGGCACACTGCTGTTCCGGTCTGCGCAGCCTGTCAGGCAAAGCAGCAGGGCGGCTGCCGCGGAGATTCCTTTTTTCATATTGTTTCAGCCTTTCATTCGGGGACGGGGTTCCGCGCCCCGATTCGTGAATCCGGTTTCTCTCCCTATTATACAGCAAAACGCAGCCAAATGCAAGTGCCTGCATCCGGCTGCGTCCTGTCATGAGATCGGGTTCACCCTGCGGTCATGCGCGTGCGGTGAGGAAGCGCATCAGCGCGTCCGCGTCTGCCGCGTCCCGCTTTCCGTCGCGGTTGAAATCCGCGGCCTTTTCCTGTTTTCCGGAGAAGAAGCTGCCCATCAGGCCGCGCTTCATGAGCGTCAGGTCTCTCGCGTCCAGCTTCCCGTCAAAATTCATGTCGCCGTAGAGGATATCATCGGGCGGCAGCGCCAGCGCAATGCGGTCGACCGACGGCGCGTTGCCCTGGTCGTTGTAGAGCCGCACCGTGTTTTTGCCGGCCTTCAGCCGCACATTGACGCTGACGGCGCGGATGCCCTTCCAGTCGCCCTTGTTGGCATAGCAGTTGTCGATCTTCACCGCAAAGCTGCCGTTGATATCGGCCTTGAGCGAACGCGGCTCACCGGAGACATAGTAGATGCGGAGCGTGTATTCGCCGTCCTCCGGCGCTTCCACATCCCCGAAGGTAACGCTTCCGCCGCCGCTGCCGCCGACATAGCCGACATAGCCCGCGTTCGAGCAGTATTTCGCGTCGCTGCCGGAGGTGATTCTCGCGCCGCCGCCCAATGTCGCCTGCTCAGCCTCATAGCTCCGGTAGTTGGAGTACGGTGTATCGGTCTGCATCTGCCCCTGCGTCAGCTTGATGACACAGCCGCCGTTGTTCATCAGCTGCTGCGTGATGACGCTGTCCTTTGTCAGACCGGTTCTGACTGTCAGCTCGACCGCGCTGCCGTCCGCGTTGTCGCGGAAGATGTACGCGTTATAGACGCCGTCATCCGTGATCAGCTTTGAAAGGTCGGCCGTCATTTCGCGGCTCCTGATCGTCGAAGCGCCGATATACCAGTCGTTTCCGCTGCGGCGTGCCGTTGTGTTGTACTGCATCGGCATACCCTCCAGCACGCACATATCGTCCCATGTGACCGGCACATCGTTGAGGAACGGCAGTGCCGGAGAGCCCTCGTAGGTGTAGACGGAATGTGCGAAATGCTGCAGGCCCGATTCGATCGTCACGGTATCCGCGAGGGCAAAGCCCGCCGTCGCCTTGATGCCGTAGACCGGAATGCCGGTCGGGGTGAAATCCGCCGAACCGACCACGCAGCGCGTGAAGGTGTAGGAGACGCGGTTTTCGAGTGAAGGCGAATCAAACCATTTATAGTATTCCGTTCCGTTGATCGCCTCAAAGGAGATGACATTCGGGAAGGTGCGGCTCTCTCCGCGCGGGATCGTGCATCCGTGGAAGAGCACCATCATTTTGTTCTCCGCGGCGATCTTCATACACAGATACATCTGCTTCATGGTCTGCTGCGTGTCGCTCTCGTAGTAATCGACCTTGACGCCCTTGACGCCCAGTCCGCTGACACGCTCGAATTCGCGCCTGATGGTCGCCTCGTCGAGCAGAGAATAGTAGGGGTAGGCGGGATGTCCCGCGCTGTCCTTATAGCCGGAATGACCGGAGTTGTTGACGCCGTACCAGAGCCAGATGCCGATGCCCTTTTCCTTGCCGTAGTCGCAGAGCTCCTTGATCTTGGCAGCACTGTCGTCCCAGAGCGCCCAGCCGAAATCGACGCAGACATAGTCCCAGCCGTTTTCAGCCGCAAAGTCGATATATTCCTTCTGCATATGGTATTCAACGGGCGAATCGCCGCCGCTGCTCCACCATGACCACGCGAGCTTGCCCGGCTTGATCCAGCTGATGTCGTCCAGCACAGAGGGCGGATTCAGGTTGAGGATCAGGTCGCTCGATGCCATTTCATTGAGGTCGGAGCCGATCACGACCGCTCTCCACGGCGTATGGAACGCGCTGTTCATCGTGATGCCGTTCACCTTGACGCCGCCCTTGAAGCGGAGCTGGTGATAATTACCGGCAAACTGCACAGCGCCCGCGCAGTAGGGATCCTCCTCGTTGAAAACGCTCGCCTCAGAGACCGTCACCCAGTATTTGCCGTCGATCACGCCGGTATACGGCAGAGAATAGGTCGCGTTCGTCTCATTGCCGCGCTCCGTCGGCAGTTCGACCATATTCCACTCATAGGTGTTGTTCGGCCAGTTGCCCCAGAACTTGCAGTTCCCCGGGAACATGACCTGTGTCGCCTCTTCCTTGATCGAAGCGCCGTGATTGAGCGCGTAGCGCAGACCGATGCCGTCGTCGTATGCACGGAGCGTGACGGTCAGCGTGCTGCTGCCCTTGCTGAGCGGGAACGAGGTCTCCGCATAGCAGTCGCGCAGCTGCTTGTGCTTGCCGAACGGCATTTCATAGGTCTCGTCATGCTTCGTCTTTGTCGCCTCCGGCGCATCCTGCGGGAAGCCCGCGGAAAGGTCCTCCGTTGATGTGACCAGACCGATGCGCGAAGGCTCAATGACGCGCTTGCTGCCCTTGTCGGCGGTATAGTAGTATCTGCCCGCGGCATCCGTCCAGAATTTCACCGTCAGCTTTCCGCCCGGCGAAACGGTATCAAGTGCGGGAATGCTCGTGACCTCTGTGCGGTCGGGCGCGAACGCGGTTTCCGCGGTGTCGGGCTCGTCGCTCTCTGTGATCTGCCCGTCCTCAAAGGCGTAGCAGAGCTTTGCGTCATCCGGCAGATCAGCTGCCTGCGATGCCGTCAGCGCATAGTCATAAAAGCGGATATTATCGACCTTGCCGTGAATATCCTCATCCTGATAGAGCGAATGGCCGATGCCGTTATAGACATAATTCTTCAGCAGATTCTCAGAAAACAGACTGCCGCAGGCCGCTTCGAGCTGCGAAGCGCCCTCGCTGCTGTCTTTACTGAGCGCCGCCCTGTCCAGATAATACGCAGCACCGGAAGGGGCATAGGTGACAGTGAGCGTATGCCATGCGGTGTCCGGCTTTGCCGAGAGCGTAAAGATCGAACGGTGCGCGCCGTCGTCGGCAGTTGATGAGCCGGTGCCGGCAAAGACACTTGTACGGAACGCGGACCGGTCATTGAGATCGACCGAAAGATCCGGTGAGGAATAGCCGTTTGTCGAGCCTGTGCCGAGCGGAACAGCCGCAAACTGATAGAGGCGCGAATAGCTCGCCGCGTCTGCGGCAAGCTGGAAGTCCATTGATACAGTAAAGCCGTCCGTGACGCCGGAAAACACCTCCGGCAGCTGAAGCCAGCCCGCGCCGAACGCGCCGCCGCCGAGCGACAGGACATTTGAGCTGCGGGTGCTGTCATAGACGACCTCCGCAGCACTGCCGCGGATGACGGCAGCTGTATTCTGCCGGCCGATGCTCGCGACGGCGGCATTCCGGAAACCGGCCGCAGCCGCGGCGGGTGTCAGGCTGACCGCTGTCTGCGTCAGTCCCGCCTGCGCAGCAATGCAGCAGGCAGCAAACAGGCTTACGGATCTTCTGAAGCGAAACGGTTTTCGCATCACGATCACATCCTTTCCATTTCCCCGATTTCTGATCTTTGATTCTGTTTTTCCCTGACTTCGGATTCTGCCGTCTGCGGACAGACCGCCTTTGAAACCGCGCACGGAAGGGGGACGGCGCGGATGATCATCAGCAGCAGACGCGGAACGGAAAATCGCTTATATATGCCGAAAAATCCGCACGGCGCATGGCCTGCAGATTCTTCTGACCGTAAATGAAACCGAAGCAGGAGCAGTCCGCCGGTCAGACCGGCGGCGCTTCCTGTCTTCTGGCGGTCATAACCGCCGCGACACGGTTATGGCCCGAAGCTGTGATCCGGATGGGAGGGACCTCAGCGGGAGTTGGCTGTCCGTCCGGCAATCCTGCGCAGGGATAAAGGGGGTTCCTTCCGCAGCACTGCCGCATGGACGGGGTGAGAGGGATTGCAGGCGGGATGAAGTGTCCCGCCCGCTGTTCAGCCCGCGATACGCTTGACGAGAGTCAGATCACGCGCATCAAGGGCGAAATCAGTGAGGACATCTGCGGCATACGCCTGCTCCCATGTCAGCTCGGTTCCGGCCGTGAGAGCTTTCGCGAGTGTTTCCGCGTCCTTCGCGTCACAGACGCCGTCGAGATTCACATCGCCGCGTTTTCCGGCGGTGCTGTAACGGGCGTTTTTGTCCGCGAAGCTGATGCGGATGTAATTGACATTGATCGCCTTGTCCTCCGAGCGGAAATGCAGCGTCAGCTGTCCGCCCTGCACTCTGACGGTGCCCCTGACGGCCGTGCCGTCGGTCGGGCAGTTCTCCGCGATCAGTGTTTCGGATGCGCCGCCGCATTCCGCGTAGAGAGAGGGGTTCTTTGAGCAGCTCCACGGATCGCTGAAGCTGGTCTCAACCGTGTATTCACCGTCCGGAAGTGCAAAGCCGTAATCCAGCCGGCGTGCGATGCCGTTTTCGTACTGGTTCTTCGTGTACCGGAAGGACGAGGTCTTCGCCTGCCCGTCCGCGGTCGCGTTCTCGTTCGGCCATGTGTTCGCCGTGTAGAGCCCGCCGCTCTTCGAAGCGCCGTTGTACTGATCCCTCGCATCGTCGATCAGGCCCCACACCATGCCGGATACCTCATCCGCACCGCTGAGCTGCTCCGTCAGGCAGTTGAACAGTCCGAGCTTTTCGCCCGAGGACACCGTGGCTGTATTGTGATCGCCGCAATCGACGAAATACGCGACACTGCTGTCAAATTCATAGTCCGGCTCAACGGCTCTCATGTAGATGAAATCGCAGACCTTTGCGGATTCCGCGTATGCATCTGCGGAGAATGTCACATCAATGACCTCGCAGGATCTGCCGTCCGCGGAAGCGGTCTTCACGCAGCGCCGGAGCACATCCGCCGGAACCGGGAGCCGCATTTCATAGGTGCTTTCCGTTCCCGCGTGATCCAGCGTACCCGCAAAGAGCACGGTGTCTCCGACACGGACGCGGAGCGTTTTGCCGTTGTCGGCGGTCCGGAGGCGGACGGAAAGCTGCGTCATCGGCGCGGTCCTGTCCACCCTCATCTGATAGCTGAAATATCCGCCGGCCTCCGCGTAGCGGTAGGTGCTGTCATCGGTCACGCCCATTGTGCGCCATGCCGTCATATTGTGCGGCTCGTCCTTTTCGTACTGACCGTATCCGGGCTGCACGGTATCCGTGACCGTGACCTTTGCACGCGGCGGCTTCTCCTCAACGACCGTTCCGTTTGAGAGGAAGTTCCAGTAAATACCGTAGCGCTGCTGATACTGCAGATAATGCGGCGTGAAGGTCAGGTCCGTGTTCGTATCCTTCAGCATGAAGCGGAGCGAATCGCCGTCACGCACCATGTGGTCGCTGATCTCACGCATAAAGGAAGATACGGACTGCCCCTCTTTTGCGATCGTGATATTCTGAGAGGGCGCGACCGCTTCCTTCGGGATCGTCACCCACATACCGGTCGAACCGGTCGCCATATTCTGCTTTCCGAGCTCCGCGCTCAGCACGACCGGACCGTAACGGAAGCCGTACACGCTCTGATTGTCAGGCAGATTCTGCGCGGTGACCTTTTCGGGGATCGTCAGCTTCACGACATCACCGTCTGAGAAGCTGCGTCTGATCTGCGCGTAATCGCTGACAGTTTCGTAATCGGCAGCCGAGCCGTTGACCGTGATGCTGACTGCGCCCGCCTTCCAGTCCGGGATGCGGAATCTGAGATCGAGATCGGCACTGCCGGAAACGGTGAAGGTGACGGTATCGCCCGCAGGGATCGAACTCTCCTGCGTGATTTTCACATTCTGCTCTTTCCAGTCCAGTACCGAGCTCTGATAGAGGTTGACATAGAGCGTATTGCCGCCGTGCATATAGATCGTGTCGCCGAGCTTCGTGAAGCTCTCCATGCCGCTGCCGGTGCAGCACCAGAAGCTGTCATAGGGCGAGGAATAGACCTTGAAATAGCCGGTCGACATCGGCTGGAAATAGGTCGTCATGCCGCTTTCGGGATTCTGCGAGGAGAGGATCGAGTTGTAATAGGTGCGCTCGTAGAAATCCATGTATTTTCGGTCGCCGGTGATCTTGAACAGCTCCCGGCTGAGCTTCAGCATATTGTAGGAATTGCAGGTCTCGCAGTTGCAGTTCGTGCGCTCCTTGTCAAGGATATCATCCATGCCGAAGTGCTCCCACTCGCTGTTTCCGCCTGTGATGTAGGTATGGTGCGTCACGACCATATCAAAGAAGGCTTCCGCGTATGCGAGATACCGCGAAGCGTCGATCTTCTGGCCGCCGACGGTCCTGCCGTCCAGCGCGATATAGCGCTTCAGCGCCCCGATGAATTTCGGGATCGTGGTGTTTGCGTGCTTGCCGTTCAGAACATTCGCCCCGCCCTTCAGCACGGCCTCATGCAGATTCGTCTCATCAAAATAATGCGCCGCCTCCGCGTGTTCATCCTTTCCTGTGATGAGATACAGCTCGTAGAGGCAGTCATTCATGCCGCCGTATTCGATCGAGAGCACGGTATTGTGCGTCCGCTGATCCCACGTTCTGCAGCGGTTCAGCGTCCAGTCGCCGAGATCCGAGGCGATTGCCTTCGCGGTCGCGCTGCCGGTCGCCCTGCAGACATCGACAAGCCCCTGAATGAGCTTGTGCATCGTGTACCACGGCACCCACGCTTCATTGAAGATATCGGTCTTGCCCTGCTGAACACAGTCGAACTGAAATTCGACATTGTTCCGGTTTTTGACCTGCCCTGCCCACAGGAATCCGGGCTTGCCCTTTGAATTCTGCTGACAGGTGCGCATTCCGGAGAGAAGCGCCTCCAGCTTTGCGGAAATGCCGCTTTTCTGTGCTGCCGTGAGCGACGGATTCAGAGATGCCTGTGCCAGTGCGGTGAGATAATGCCCGATCGTGTGGCCGGCGATCAGCGTGTCCTCCCAGCCCTTGTAGCGGGACGCGCCGTTCGTGCCGAGACCGGCGTTCTCGCGGAAACCGCAGAGCAGTCTGTCCGTGTCAAACGAAAGGAGATATTCGATCTCCTTTTGAAACGCGTTGACGCAGTAGGCGTCGGTCATTGTCACATCGCCGAGGCTGAAATCCGAGACCGGTATCTCAGCCGCCTGCACACGGAACGACGCCGGCGAATCCGGCCGCGTAAAAAAGCAGCCCGTTCCCAGGAAAAGGGAACAGGCAGCAGCGGCGGCAGTGACACGCAATGCCGTCTTCTGTTTCATATTTTTTGCCCCCAAGATCCCAATTTCATTTCCCTATGTTGACCTGTTTATCCTGTACGGTCAACTATTTGTTTTTGTCTGATAACATTATAGCCGCTCAAACCGGAAATTGCACTGTACATAACGCAGAAAACATAGATGATCTGCAGAGAAATGCGCAATATCTATCTGAATTGTTTGAATTCTTGCGATTTTAGCCGTTTGAACGAGGCGTACAACTTCGATTTAAAAACATACATCTTCGCAATATTTAGCAACCGTCAGCGCCGGAATGTATGGGTGCGGGACCATCCGCAGATGAATATCGGGGCATTTCTGTTTCGGGATCACGCGTTTCTGACAAAGAAATACCCCGCAGACCGGAATCTGCGGGGCATCATCATTTGAAAACAATCAGTCAACGAGCTGGATGATCGCCATCTCAGCTGCGTCACCGCGGCGCGGCCCGATCTTCACGATACGGGTGTAACCGCCGCTGCGCTCCGCATAACGCGGTGCGATCTCGTCAAAGAGCTTCTTTGCAACGCTCTCCTTCGTGACATACGAGAAGACCTGACGCTTGTTGTGCAGATCAGCAGCAGTGTCGCTGCCCTGAACGCCCTTCGCAATGGTGATCATCTTCTCCGCCATGGAACGAACCTCTTTCGCTCTGGTAACGGTCGTTTCGATCTTGCCGTTTTCGAGCAGGTAAGTCACCATGCCGCGGAGCATTGCCTTTCTGTGATCCGTGGCTCTGCCGAGCTTTCTGGAACCCGCCATTGTGTTTCACTCCTTTTTAACTGATCCGGCACCGGAGACCGGCACCCGATCGGGAATTAGTCATTGTCATCAGAGCTGAGGTCGAAGCCCAGAGACTGGAGCTTCTCGCGCACCTCTTCAAACGATTTCCGGCCGAGGTTTCTGACCTTCATCATTTCGTCCTCGGAACGGCTGATCAGATCCGCGACGGTGTTGATACCCGCGCGCTTCAGGCAGTTGAAGGAACGGACGGAGAGCTCCAGCTCTTCGATGGTCATCTCAAGCTTCTTCTCCTGACCGCCGTCCGTGCTGTCCTGCAGCACCGGCTCCTGCACCTTCTCATCAGAGAGGTTGACAAAGAGCTCCAGGTACTCCGTCAGCAGGCTGGCTGCCTGAGACAGTGCATCGTTCGCAAAGATCGTGCCGTCTGTCCAGACCTCCATCGTCAGCTTGTCATAGTCCGTGACCTGACCGAGTCTTGTATCCTCGACCTTATAATTCACCTTCAAAACCGGTGTGTAGATACTGTCCACAGTGATCACATCCAGCGGCAGATTCTGTTTCATCTGCTTGTTGCGCTCTGCGGAGACATAACCTCTGCCTTTGTCAAGCATGATCTGCATTTCGAGCTTTGCGCCCTTGCCGATCGTCGCGATATGCGGGAACGGCGGAAGGATCTCGACCTCAGAATCCGTCTTGATGTCGGCAGCGGTGACCTCACATTCACCCTGGGCGTCAATATAGATCGTCTTCGGACCGTCGCCGTGCAGGCGCGCGGTCAGACCCTTAATGGCAAGGATGATCTCAGTGACATCCTCCTTGACACCGGGGATGGTTGAGAGCTCGTGGTGAACACCCTCGATTTTGACGGCATAAACTGCCACACCGGGCAGAGAGGAGAGCAGAATCCGTCTAAGGCTGTTGCCGATCGTGATGCCGTAGCCTCTGGGCAGCGGGGAGACGATGAATCTACCGTACTTTCCGTCAGCATGCATTTCATCGGTAACAATTTCCGGCTTTTCGATTTTCAGCATAAATACCCTCCTGTAGTGCAATATCAGCGGAACGGCCGAATACTTGTTATCCGGCCGGAAAAAGACATTGATTACTTGGAGTACAACTCAACGATGAGGTGGGTTGCTGCCTCGTATTCAATATCCTCAGCCCCGGGCATCCGTACCACAGTCGCCGAGAAATCGTCCTTCTTGGCATCGAGCCAAAGCGGAGTCACTCTGTCCTTTGTGGCCTCAACGGTGGACTTGAACTTCTCAGAGGTTCTGTCCTTCTCACGAAGCGCAATGACATCGCCGACCTTCACGCGGTAAGAGGGAATGTTGACCTTCTGACCGTTGACGGTGAAGTGTGCGTGTGCGACGAGCTGTCTTGCTTCTCTTCTGGTGAGAGCGAGACCCATACGGAAGATAACGCTGTCGAGTCTGGACTCGAGCACGGTGATCAGGTTGTCACCGGTCTTGCCTTCCATTTTGGTAGCGATCTCGAAGTAATGACGGAACTGCTTCTCCAGGACGCCGTAGATGAACTTCATCTTCTGCTTCTCGCGGAGCTGCATGCCGTATTCAGAGATCTTCTTGCGGTTGTTCGCGTTCTTGAAGCGCTGGGATTCCTTCTTGGAAACGCCCATGACACCGAGGCTGATGCCGAGTGTTCTGCACTTCTTGACGATCGGTTCTTTCTGAACTGCCATGTTAGATTACACCTCCCAGTTGATTATACGCGTCTTCTCTTCGGAGGACGGCAGCCATTGTGCGGAATCGGCGTGACATCCTTGATCATGCGGACCTCAAGGCCGACAGTCTGCAGTGCGCGGATGGCGGCTTCTCTGCCGGAACCCGGACCGTTGACATACACATCGACATTCTTCAGACCGTGCTCCATCGCGGCTCTTGCGGCGGTCTCAGCTGCGCTGGACGCTGCAAACGGCGTAGACTTCTTGGATCCGCGGAAGCCGAGCTCACCGGCGGATGCCCAGGAGATCGCGTTGCCCTGCGTATCGGTGATGGTCACAATGGTGTTGTTGAAGGTAGACTGGATATGCACCGCACCATTCTCGATGTTCTTGCGCTCTCTGCGCCGTCTGATGGTCGTAACCTTCTTTTTCTGCTGTGCCAAGATACAGTCCCTCCTTACTTCTTCTTATTCGCAATGGTCTTTGCCGGGCCCTTGCGTGTTCTTGCGTTGGTCTTGGTGCGCTGTCCTCTGACAGGCAGACCCTTGCGGTGACGGATACCGCGATAGCAGCCGATATCGACGAGACGCTTGATATCCATCGCAACCTGACGGCGCTTGTCGCCTTCCACCAGGCAGTTGTTATCAATGTACTCACGAAGTGCTGCAACATCGGTTTCAGTAAGATCCTTGACTCTCGTGTCCGGGTTCACACCGGTCGCAGCGAGAATTTTGGTTGCCGTCGTACGACCGATACCGAAGATATAGGTGAGGCCGATTTCCACACGCTTGTTCTTCGGAAGGTCAACACCAGCGATTCTAGCCATACTGCTTATTACACCTCCATAGTTGGTGGTCAGAGCATCAGCCCTGACGCTGCTTATGCTTCGGGTTTTCGCAAATAATCATGACTTTGCCCTTGCGCTTGATGACCTTGCACTTTTCGCACATGGGCTTCACGGAAGGTCTGACTTTCATTGGAAATACCTCCTCTTGGTCTTGGTGCGCGGGTGTTATTTCGCGCGCCAGGTGATTCTGCCCTTTGTCAGATCGTAGGGCGACATCTCAACTGTAACATGGTCACCGGGAACGATGCGGATATAGTTCGTTCTCAGCTTGCCGGAGATATGTGCAAGGATGACATGCTGATTGCTCAGCTCCACCTTGAACATCGCATTCGGCAGGGCGTCAATGACCACGCCTTCCACTTCAATTACATCCTGCTTCGACATCGTCGATGACCTCCTTGCGGGATTCATTTTGTTTGGAGAGCGGACGGTCAGCCGGCTCATTCAGCGGAGCGAGCAGCTTTCTCAATGCTCTGTCCGTCAGATTCTCAAGCGGCACCGTCTGCACGGTTTTCTGGACATGCGCGGGATTCTTTCTCTTGGGGCGGTCAAGCTTTCTGGTCTTGCCGTCCGCTATGAGCAGCTCCGCACCGTCCGCTGCGGTTACAACGAAATACCTGCCGGCATCGCGCCCCGCTTTCGCGAGGACAACCGTTCCGGGTTCACAGATCATGCGCTGCATATCCGCTCACCGTTTGGTCATGATCACCGGACCGTTTGCAGTGACAAGGATCATATGCTCAAAGTGTGCCGAGCAGCTACCGCTGTTTGTGACAACCGTCCAGCCGTTGCTGAGCGTATGCACCCCGTCGCCCTGCAGATTGATCATCGGTTCAATGCAGAAGGTCATGCCCTCAATGAGACGCATTCCGTGGCCGGCCTTTCCGTGATTCGGAACCTCAGGGTCCTCATGCACTTCTTGGCCGATACCGTGTCCGCAGTACTCTCTGACGATGCCGTAGCCGCGTTCCGAGCAGTACTGTTCGACCGTGTGGGAAATATCGCCCAGCCGCGCTCCGACCTGAACGGCATTGATCGCTTCATAAAGGCTCTGATTCGTGTCTTCGAGAAGCTTTCTGACTTCCGGCGCGACCTGCCCGACCGGAAAGGTAAAGCAGGTATCGCTGTGAAAGCCCTTGTAATGCGCGCCCAGATCAACGCTGACGATGTCTCCCTCATTCAGCCGGCGGGAGCCGGGAATGCCGTGGATGACTTCCTCATTGACTGACACGCACGCGCTGCCGGGGAAGCCGTAAAGCCCCAGAAAGCTCGGCACCGCGCCGTGTGATGTGATCTCATGATGCACGATTTTGTCGATATCCTTGGTTGTCATGCCCGGCCGGAGCTTCTGCTCCACGACATTCAGTGCGTGGGCAGCGATCTTTCCGGCCTCCATCATTTTTTCAATGTCGGATGCGCTTTTGACTGAAACCATTGTTTCGCCTTGCTTTCACTCAGTAATGCCGAGCGCCTTGAAAACGAGCGCAGTGGTATCAGCGACTTCCTCCTGACCTTCCACGGTCACGAGCTTGCCGGATTCCCAGTAGTAATCCTTGAGCGGTGCCGTCTTCTCCTCATAGACATCAAGTCTTGAGAGAACGGTCTCGGGGGCATCGTCAGCGCGCTGAACGGTCTTGCCGCCGCAGACATCGCAGATTCCCGGCTTGGTCGTCGGCTTGTATTCAATGTGGTAAGAAGCACCGCACTGCTCGCAGACTCTTCTGCCGGACATTCTTGCAATGATCCGCTCGTTGGCGACATGGATCTCCAGCACCTTGTCGATGGTGACGCCCATTTCATCGAGCGCCTCCGCCTGTGCGACGGTGCGGGGGAAGCCGTCCAGAATGAAGCCGTTTTTCGCGTCCGGCTCCGCAATGCGGTCCTTCAGGATGCCGATGACGATCTCATCGGAAACCAGCGCACCGCTTTCCATTGCTTCCTTTGCCTTCAGGCCGAGCTCCGTGCCGTTCTTCACAGCCTCTCTGAGCATATTGCCCGTCGAGATCTGCGGAATGCTGAGCTTTGCGGAGATCGCCTCAGCCTGTGTGCCTTTGCCGGCACCGGGGGCGCCTAACAGAATCAGATTCATCTGTTTGTCCTCCTTTCAGGATTAACCAAGGAAGCCCTTGTGATGACGCATCATCAGCTGCGACTCCAGCGTGCGGACCGTTTCGATCGCAACGCTGACAACGATCAGGATCGAAGTACCGCCCATCGAGGAGACCTCGGTGAGGTTGGTCAGTCTGAGATAAATGATCGGGAACACCGCAACGATGCCGAGGAAAATCGCGCCGACCAGCGAGATCTTGGAGAGCACTCTCTGGATGTAGTCCGAGGTGGGCTTGCCGGGACGGATGCCCGGGATGCCGCCGTTGGACTGGCGGAGATTGTTCGCCATTTCGACCGGATTATACGAGATCGCAACATAGAAGTAGTTGAACAGGATGATCAGGACGAAATAGATTGCGGCATAAGCATAGCTTCTTGTGCTGAAGAAAGCCACAAAACCGGCGTAGAAACGCTCCCAGAAGGAACCGTCAATCAGAGCCTGTCCTTCAAGCGGCTTCTTGAACATCGTGAACAGCGACGGAAGAGACATAAAGCTCATCGCGAAGATGATCGGCATAACGCCGGAGAGGCAGACCTTGATCGGAATATGCGTATTCTGACCGCCGTACTGCTTTCTGCCGACAACGCGCTTTGCGTACTGCACCGGAATGCGGCGCTCTGATTCATTGAAGAAGACGATCAGAACGATCTCCGCAACGAAGATCAGCAGGTAGATCACGATGATGATGAACCACTGCTGCGGTGCTGTGCGCATCTTGGTGTAGAGGGTACCGATATCAATCGGGATTCTCGCAACGATACCTGCAAAGAGGATCATGGAGACGCCGTTGCCGATACCGCGCTCATTGATGCGGTTGCCGAGCCAGATCACGAGAGATGCGCCCGCCATAAACGAGAGCATGATAACGAACATCGCAAGGACACCCTGACCGCCGGTCGTGTACTTGACAGCGGATTTGCCGCCGTCGTCGCCCATGTGCTTCAGCGTCAGGTAGTACGCGAAGGACATCAGAGTGGCCAGACCGAACGCCACGAAGGAGCTGATCTGGTTGAGCTTCTTTCTGCCGTCCTCACCTTCCTGCTGGAGACGTTCCAGAGGCGGGAGTGCGTAGGTCAGAAGCTGAATGATGATGCTCGCATTGATGAAGGGCGTAACGCCGAGGGAGAAGATCGTCGCCTTCTGCAGCGCGCCGCCGGAGAGAATGTTCAGGTACTCGAGGAAGTTTCCGTTGGTGGCGTTCTCAGCCATCCAGCCGCGGATCACTTCCTGATCCAGGAACGGAACAGTGATCGCCGAACCCAGACGGAAAATCACGATGATGAACAGTGTAAAAAGCATCTTACGACGGATCTCGGGGATCCCCCATGCCGTTTTGAGTGTTTTGAACACCTTACATCACCTCAGCTTTCCCGCCTGCCTTCTCGATCTTTTCGGCTGCCTGCTTTGTGAACTTTGCAGCCTGGACAGTCAGTTTGACGGTAAGCTCGCCGTCGCCGAGGATCTTAATGCCGCCGTTCTCGGTCTTCTTGATCAGACCGGCCGCACGAAGGATCTCTTCATTCACCACAGTGCCCTCAACGAACTGGTTCAGATCGCCGACATTGACTGTCGTGTAACGTGTTGCGAAATTGTTGTGGAAGCCGCGCTTCGGGATTCGTCTCGCGAGCGGCATCTGGCCGCCTTCAAAACCGATTCTCACGCCGCCGCCGGAACGCGCATTCTGACCCTTGTGACCCTTGCCGGCAGTCTTGCCGTTTCCGGAGCCATGGCCTCTGCCGACGCGCTTCACGGGACGGTTCGAATCCGCTGCCGGGGTAAGTTCATGAATTTTCAAGTGTCGCACCTCCTTAGCTTCTAGTTAAGCTTCCTCAACCTTCACGAGGTGGGAAATTTTATTGATCTTGCCCTGCGTCGCCGCATTGTCAGGCTGAGTCGTAACATCGCCGATCTTGCGGAGACCGAGGGAATGAGCGGTATCGATCTGATCCTGCTTTCTGCCGATCAGGCTCTTGACCAGCTCCACTTTCTTAGCCATGTGGCTCACTCCTCACTCGATTATTTGCCGAAGATCTCGGCAGTGCTCTTGCCGCGCTTCTGGGCGACTGCTTTCGCATCCGTGCACTCGCAGAGGCCTGCGATGGTAGCGCGAACGACATTGCACGGGTTGTTGGAACGCTGGCTCTTGGTACGGATATCCTGGATACCCGCCATCTCAATGACCGCACGGACAGGGCCGCCCGCGATCACGCCGGTACCGGGAGCAGCCGGCATCATCAGGACTCTGCCTGCGCCGAACTTGCCGATGACCTCATGCGGAATGGTGGTACCGCGGAGGGTGACACGAACCAGATTCTTCTTTGCGTCCTCAATGCCCTTGCGGATCGCATCCGGAACTTCGCCGGACTTACCGAGACCGAAACCAACGACGCCGTTGCCGTCGCCCACAACAACCAGTGCTGCGAACTTCATGATACGGCCGCCCTTGACGGTCTTGCTGACACGGTTAATGGAGACGACACGCTCCATCAGCTCCATGTTTGTTGCATCAATCAGTGCCAATGAAAGTCCCTCCTTTATTAGAACTGCAACCCGTTCTCGCGGGCTGCGTCAGCGAGTTCAGAAATTCTGCCGTGATAGAGGTAGCCGCCGCGGTCAAACACAACCGTTGTGATGCCCTTGTCGGCTGCTTTCTTTGCGATTGCAACGCCGACTGCGCGTGCGCCCTCTTTATTGCCGCCGTTTTCTGCAAAGCCCTTGTCCTGGCTGGATGCTGCTGCAAGCGTCACGCCTGCGACATCATCAATCAGCTGCGCATAAATATGCTTTGTGGAGCGATATACGCTCAGTCTCGGACGGGCAGCAGTACCGGAGATCTTCGCACGAACTCTGCGGTGTCTCTTGAGACGGGCTTTGTTGCTGTCAATTTTCTTTACCATAGCAATTCACATTTCTCCTTAATTCTTGCCCTTACCGGCCTTGCCTTCCTTGCGGATGATGTGTT
>JAGDBX010000079.1 GCA_018110935.1 Oscillospiraceae bacterium | reverse complement strand
TCTTCTGATGCGGAGAGATTTCGCCGCCTGCGGGCGGCGACTTAGGGCTCTGCCCTAAGAACCCGCGAGCTTTTGAAAAAGCTCGACCAAAACTTTTATTATGAGATAGCCCCCGCCGACAGGCGGGGGCTTTGCTGTGCTCATAACGGGATTCTCAAGGGACACTGTCCCTTGAGCGGGGCTTGGGGCAGCGCCCCATTCTGAATCATCGCGGAGCGATACATTTTTGGCAGCCGGGCTGCTTTTGGCTTTTCAGTTCAGCGGATAAGTCCACAGACAGGGCAGATCATCCAGCGCAAGCGTGTCGCCGCTCTGATAGACCTTTTCCCACATCGAGAAATCGGTGTAATCCTCAGAGGCGATGTTCAGCTTGTGGATATAGTCGCCGCCCCATGTACAGAACCAGCTCCACACAGCGCGGTCACGCTGCAGGAATTCCGGATCGGGCATGACGCCGTTCTCCGTCAGCGCAAGGATCTTTCTGCTGTCCGTCCATCCGGTCATCTCCTGAAACGCCGCGCTCTGCGAAGCGTAGGAATGCGGCGGCGCGTAGATGTCCGTACCGATGATATCAACAGTGCTGTCGCCGGGATACCAGTCCTTGCTCTGTCCGTTCCAGACCCAGATCAGATTGTGCAGCCCGTGTTCACGCACCATGCGGTCATAGAGCAGATTCCAGAGCCAGACATAGGATTCCGGTTTGCAGTTTCCCCACCAGAACCAGCCGCCCGACGCCTCATGCAGCGGACGCCAGAGGATCGGGACCTGTGCTTCCCTGAGCGGCTCCATTGCCGCACAGATCGCGTCAATATCAGCGAGCAGTGCGTCCTTTCCGGCTGCGTCGGTGCCGTCGGCGACCGCGTCCAGACTGATTGTGGTATGCTCCTTGTAGAAGCCGGAATACCACGGGTGCTCGTCATTGTTGATGAGGTATTGAACAGGCGGCGTCCAGTGCCAGCACATCGTGACGATGCCGCCGCTGTTGACATAAAAATCCTTCGCGAAGCCGACTGCCTTATTGTTTGTGCCGCCTAATTCCCGGCGGGAGGGCGAATCGTCCATCATGTCCAGTCCGAGCATGGCGGGATAATGGCCTGTCTGTTCCTCGATCCGCACCATTTCCTTGCCGAATTTGCCCGTGTCGCAGTACTGTCCGGTGATCGTGTACCGCCCGTAGCAGTCACGGAGGAACTTGTAAAGGCGTCTGGAATTGTCAAAGGCCTGCGGATCGGAAAGCGCCGCGCTGACCTCATAGGCGGAATCGGGGATCGGCGTGCCGGGTGTGATAAAAAGCCGGTCAACGTAATAATACCCCCAGTCCGTCGCCGCCGTGATGCGGTGTTTTCCGGCGGTGAGATAGATGCCGTTCAGCCGGCTGTCCGTGAAATCCCTGCCTCTGTGCGTGCTGATCGTACCGACCGTCATGCCGTCCACCTCAACGGGATTCAGCTTGTCGTCATCGACCGATACGGTGCTGAAGCAGAGGTTGTAGACGCCGTCTGCGGGCAGTTCCGCCGTAAACATCACGGTATCTTCCGGGCCTGTGAAATTGCCGACATAGCCGGTGCCGTTATAGCCCTCAAATTCACCTGTCTGTACGGAAACCATACCGGTCAGTTCGGCATCCTCGGCCTCCCCGACCCAGACAAAATCCTCCGGCACCGCGTGTTCGTCGGTGTCGGGCTTTGTCATGTCAAGATGTTCATTGAACTCCTTGCGGACGGTCAGCTTGTCCTGATATTTCCTGATGTCATAGGTGCTGCGGTTCCACAGGCAGCCCGTCATCAGCAGGGCTGTCAGCGGAGCCGCCGTCAGGCGCAGACGGATTCTCCGGTTCATGCGGTTCTCCTTTCTGCCCGGCGGCACGGATCGCTCTCGCGAGCTTGGATTCCGGCTCAGGCGTCAGGGCAAACTGCGCGGCAAGCGCGTTTGCGAAGCGGAAAAACGATTCGGCATCGCCGGATTTCAGTTCGAGCTCTATTTCCGTGAAGGGCTCCGTTTTCCCGTTTCCGCCGAGCGTACCGGCGTCCACGGCAAATTCCGCGGTAAATTCGGTAAAGGTCAGCGGATCGCGCAGGCGCAGAAGCGTCGCGTGCCGCGTGAACCGCGTTTTTGCGAGCTCGAAATAACGCTGCGCGGCAAGCGCCGTACAGAGATCGGCGGGCACACCTGCGGCAGGAAAGCGTTCAAAGGCCTCCCTGAGCGTCGCTGCCTCTGTCTCATATTCCTCCCGCTCCGCGAGCGCGCCTTCTTTGTGTACCGTGCGTTTCAGGCAGCAGACACTGCGGTCATTCTCCTGCCGGATGCGCAGCGCGATGCCGAATTTCCGCAGAAGGCCCTCCGGCGTTTCATAATAGGTCGCGGCCATGCGGAGCGTCTGTTCGGAGAGACAGTCACCCTTGACGCGCAGATAGCGCCGGAGCGCCGTCAGATTCCGTTCAGGCAGACGCCACTTGAATTCCTGTTCCATCGGTTCATTCAGTCCTTCCGAACGGGTGTGAATTTCGGGCGGTAGCTCTGGAAATCGAATTTGACCAGTGAGTTGATGAACGCCAGCATATCGCTCGTATCCGCTACCAGCTGCGCGGCGGACTCGGAATCGAGCATCAGGAGAAAGTCTGCCGGATAGCGTGCTTCAATGTAGTAATGGTTGATGTCGCTGACCAGCGGCAGCCTGTCCTTGAAATGCGGATCCTCTGTCATCGCCTGCTTGCAGAGCCACGGCAGGTTGTGTCCGTCATAGAGGTGATGCTTGCGCCAGAGCAGATAGCCCTTGATGCCCTTTTCAATGCACTGCTGACAGTGAAATGCGACCATGTTCAGGCAGCGTTCGTCAGAATACAGCAGCTTTGCGGCGCGAAGGTCAATCGCCGCGTAATAGAGCCAGTCAAAATAACGCTTGCTGTCGCCCTCACGGTATCCTCTGCTCATACGCTCTCCCTCTCATACAAAACTGTGCCGTTCTCACGGATAGACCACGCGAAGGTGCGGGGATCCCGCGAAAGTGATTCCCATTCCGCTTCCTTATACAGCACGAGGTCATAGGGATAGCAGCAGTCCACTTCGGTGTAGAGCAGACATTCAAGCTCCGAGATGTTCGGCGTGTCGTCGGGCACGATCAGCGCGAGCTTGAAGCTGATGAGACCGCCGGTTGCGGGGTTGATCTTGTGACTGATCAGATAGACGCGGATCGGGTTGCCGAGTCTGCCGATCGTGTCAGCGGTCAGCTGAATCTCAGGGTAAATCATGGGATAAGCACTTCCTTTCTGCTGTCAATGAAGAAAACACGGTTTGACCGGTTATTTGTGGTACTTCCCGCCGGAATTGATCTGAAACGCGCGATAGATCTGCTCCATGAGCAGAATCCGCGCGAGCTGATGCGGAAAGGTCATCGGGGACATCGAGAGCTTCAGATCAGCCTGCCGTTTGACCGCGTCAGCGAGCCCGAAGCTCGACCCGATCACAAAGCTGACGGCACTGTCTCCGGTCACGCCTGCCTGACTGAGTACGGCGGCGAGCTGTTCGCTGGAGCGCGGTGTTCCCTCAATGCAGAGCGCGATGAGTTTGCCGCGGCAGGCCTGCAGGATCGCCTTGCCCTCGTGTTCGAGCGCCTGTGCGATCTCCGCGTCGCCCGGATCATCCGGCAGTCTGGATTCCGGCAGCTCGGTCAGCGTGAATTTACAGTAGCGTGAGAGCCGCTTTTCATATTCCGCAAAGCCGTCACGCATCCATCGCTCCTTGAGCCTGCCGACGGCAATCAGCTGAATCTGCATCAAAATACGATCATCCTTCCGTCTGTTTCGGGCGCGGCGATCTCCAGCAGATAGTCACGCCCGCGCGAAAAGCCCGCAAGCCCGCTGACGATCGCCTGTTCCGCGACCGCGGGACGGTTGTTCTCCTGACTGAGATGCCCGAGGATCAGTCTTGTCGTGCCGGAGGAGATGAGCGTTGCCGCCTCCGCCGCGCTGTCCTGATTGGACAGATGCCCGCAGCCGGACGCGATCCGCGCCTTGACCTTCGGCGGATAGGGACCGGTTTTCAGCATCTGCGGATCGTAATTGGCTTCCAGCAGCACGAGGTCGCAGCCCGTCAGCGCGTTCTGCACGGTTCTGGTCACATGGCCGAGATCGGTGCAGACAGCGCAGACTCTGCCGTCTGAAAGCTCCGCGCGGTAGCCGCAGCTCTGGTCGGTGTCATGCGGCGTATCAAACGCGGTGATCTGCATATCGCAGACCGAAACCTTGTCGTGGATCTCGCGCAGAATCGAATTCGGCGCGATCTGGTCGCGGTCGATCAGGTTGCGCAGCGTTTTCTCCTGCGAATAGACCGGCACATTGAGTCTTGCCGTCAGGGTGTGCAGCCCGCAGATATGGTCGGAATGATCGTGCGTGATGAACACGGCGCGGATCTTCTCGACCGAAAGGCCGGCGTTTGTCATTGCCGCCGAAAGCCGCCGGAACGAAACGCCCGCGTCGATCAGGATGCCGGAATCCGGCGTACCGATGTAGGCGGCGTTGCCGCGGCTGGAGCTGAACAGGGGGTAGATCCGTGCCATATCTGTTTCCTGCCTTTTTGACTGTGATACAGCGACAGGGCGAAATTTCTTTCGCCCTGGTATCTGTTATACTGCGCTTCTGTGAACCGCCTTGATGCCGGAGCAATCGGTCGTTCTGCCGTCCTGCGGATCGCCGGAGGGCACATCGTGATGACCTTCGCCGTTCGGATCCGCGGAATCACTGTCCGTCTTTGCATCGGAATGCGCGCTGCCGGCGGGCTTGCGGTTATCGTCCTCATGGACGGCCGGCTCCTTGCGGATCTCCGCGCCGAGCGCCCGCAGCTTTCCTTCCATATCGGCATAGCCGCGCTCAATGTGATAAATGTCTTCAATCGTCGTGATGCCGCTGGCCGCAAGTCCGGCGATCATCAGTGCCGCGCCTGCACGCAGGTCGCAGGCCTTGACGGGTGCGCCGGTCAGAACGCCGGTGCCCTCAATGACGGCAACCTTGCCGTCCACCTGAATATCCGCGCCCATTCTGCGCAGTTCCTCGACATACTGGAAGCGTGCGTCGGTGACGCCCTCCTTGATGAGGCTGGTACCTTCTGCAAGGCAGAGCAGCGCAGAGATCTGCGGCTGCATATCGGTCGGGAAGCCGGGATGCGGACGCGTCTTGATGCTGGTTTTGACGAGCGGACCGTCCACAAACACGCGCACGGAATCGTCAAACTGCTCGATCCGGACACCGATCTTCTCCATGATGTCGATGATGGACTCCAGATGCTTCGGAATGACATTCTTGATGAGCACATCACCGCCGGTCGCCGCTGCCGCGACCATATAGGTTCCGGCTTCGATCTGATCGGGGATGACGGCATAGCTGGTGCCGTGCAGATGCGGGACACCGCGGATCTTGATGGAATCCGTGCCGGCGCCCATGATATCGGCTCCCATGGAGTTCAGAAAGCTGGCAAGATCGACGATATGCGGCTCCTTCGCCGCGTTCTCGATGACAGTCGTTCCCTCCGCACGGACAGCCGCGAGAATCGCGTTCATTGTCGCGCCGACGGTGACAACATCAAAGAAGATCTGGCTGCCCCTGAGTCCGTCAGAGGTGATGTCCACCATACCGCGGTCGATCTGGCAGTTTGCGCCCAGCTTCGTGAACGCCTTGATATGCTGGTCGATCGGGCGGTCGCCCAGCGGACATCCGCCGGGAAGCGAGACACGGGAATGACCGTATCTGCCGAGCAGCGCGCCCATGAAGTAATAGGACGCACGCATTTTCCGCGCCGACTGATACGGCACGGTGCAGGAGCTGATGCCCCTCGCGTCGATCTCATAGGTATTCAGCCCGAGTCTTCTGACTTTGGCGCCCAGCTGCGTCAGAATCTGCAGACTGATCTGGACATCACTGATGTCCGGGACATTCTCAATGATGCAGGGCTCATCGCACAAAATGACTGCAGGAAGAATCGCAACGACCGCGTTTTTCGCGCCGCTGATCTCAACCTCGCCGTGCAGAGCTCTGCCGCCTTTGATGACGAACTTCTCCGGTGTTTTCACAGCTTTGTCTCCTTGTTTTTCACTTTTGTTCTGCTTTATTTCTCCAGCGGCAACAGTGTTTTTTTCTTCCTGTGCCGCCTTTTCGTGTATGATTTCCAAAGTCACTCATCCCTTTGCCTTGATGCCGGACTGCTCCTCGCCCTTGTAATTGAGCCAGTGAGCGCCGCTGCCGTCATAACTGACCAGCTCCGCCTTTTCAATGACAACAGATTTCTTCGGCTTATCATTGCCGTCCACCTCGGTCTTCTGGATGTTGAGTGCGACATCCAGACCGTCAAACACCTGACCGAAGACCTCATAGCCGCCGTCCAGATGCGGCGAGCCGCCGAACTGCTCATAAACGGAACTCACATAAGGGCTGAAGCTGTAGCCGTTTGCAGTGAGTCTGTCCATATAGACCTTGTCGCACAGTCTTCCGGTGACGATATAGAACTGCGACTTGTTGAGCTTGTCAGAGCCGATCGCATAGGCGAGCGCGCCCGGCACATGCTTCAGCTTTGTGGAAATGGTCTGGGCAAAGCCGTTTTTGCTGCCCCATGCGTCTTCTCCGCCGGTGCCGTTGCCTTTCGGATCGCCGCCCTGGATCATGAACTGATCAATGACGCGGTGGAAAATGAGCTCATCGTAAAAGCCCTTTTTCACAAGCTCCTTGAAGTTTTCAACGCCCTTGCTGGTCTCCTCCGGGAAAAAGCGGATCTTCATCGTGCCGTAATCCCTGACTGTCATCACGCAGATCTCCTCGCCCTCAGCGGGTTCGGTGAAGTTGATAATCTGCTCATTGTCCAGCGCAACCTGCTTGCGTTCACAGGCGCTCAGAGAGCCTGCCGCAAGCGCACCGCAGCAAAGTGCAGCGGCAAATTTTATCAGAAACTGCTTTCGCATACAATTCTCCTTTTGAAGAAAAAACCTTGACAGGACCGGCAGGACATTCCTCCGGTCATAGTCTAATCTCTATTATAGCACAGTCTTCAGAGAAAATCAAGCAAAAATTCATAATTCTGTAATCTTTTTCCAAGATTGCCCCTGCTGCGCCCTTCTGAATTATCTGTTTTTTAAGGAATCTGCGTGATTTCCACGGATAAGATACGAATCTCGTCCTTGGGGCGGGAGATCTCCCCCTCGCTGACGGTCTCGGAGCCTGTGATCGCATCCAGCACATCAAAGCCGTCTGTCAGCTGCCCGAACACGGTCATCTGCATCGAGAAATTCGGGATGCCGCCGTGTTCGATGAAGGCGTCCGCGACAGCGGAAAGCTTCTGGTTTTCACGGAGGCCGCTCTGCATCTCCTCCGTCATCTCGACGGTATCCGCGACCAGGAATCGGCTTCCGTTATAGAAGCTCTGTTTGCCGAACAGGGATTTGAAAAAGCCGGTGTCGGCCGTAGTGGTCGGCGCACAGAGCGCACCGCGGAGCGGCCAGAGCTTTGCGGAGGCCTCGCGCGGAATTCGCTCGCAGGGCTTTGAAAGATCGCTTTCTTTCAGAGAACCGTCCGCGTTCGGCGAACCGGCCTCAAAATAGACATCCGGCACAACGCTGAACACATAGCTGTTGTCATAATAGCCGGTCTCAGCAAGGTTCTTGAAGTTCGCGACCGCTTCGGGGCACACGGACGGATAGAGCACAAAGGTCAAATCGCCGGCTGTCGTGCGAATGACGGCGGCATCGTCGCCGGATTTCGGCGGCTCAAGCTGGATCATCTCCACATCATCGGCATCGATCACAGACGAATAACCGCTCATCGCGGAATATACGCCGGAAAAAAGCAGAGAGCCGAGCAGTGTGAATACCGCACAGATCGTCAGGATCTTCACAATTCGTTTTTTTCCTTTCGGCGCAGCACTTCCGGTCAGTCTCATTTCAGCAGCCTTCCTTTACAAGTATTGTATTGTCATATTTTCGTTATTATACCACATTCCGCAAAAAAAAGCAAGGTTTGCTTTTTGCGGAAGCAGGGGCACTTCAGCGCTCCAAACGGGCGGCATAGAATGATTTTTCAGTTTTTTCTGTTTTTTCAGATTATTTTAATCTTCGCATGATACACTGTAGTCAATGAAACGGAGGCCGGTTCCCCCTGCCGAAGTTTCAGGTTCGATTTCAAGCCCCCATTTTCCCAATTTCTTATTTCCCTATTCCAATCTGAATTGATTTTGTTTTTTCCTTGAGGACTGCCGCGCGCAGTCCGTTTTTCTTTTCTCCCGGTTCCGGGCATACATTTTTCCGGATGCAGTTGCATTTTCCGCTGCGGTATGCTATAATAGTAATATGCGAACGGACAGGAGGAGCAGAACATGAAAATCTCAACAAAAGGCAGATACGCACTCAGAATGCTGATAGATCTCGCACTTCATGAGCGCGAAGGATATGTTTCACTCAAGGATATTTCCGAGCGGCAGGGTATTTCCAAGAAATATCTGGAGCAGATTGTGCCGATGCTGAACCGAAGCGGCATACTCCGCACGAACCGCGGCAATCACGGCGGCTATATGCTCGCGAAAGCGCCGGAGGAATTGACGGTCGCGGAGGTCCTGCGCGCGACGGAGGGTGATCTGGCTCCGGTTGCCTGTCTGGAAACGGGTGCGATCACCTGTCCCCGTGCGGCACAGTGTCCGACACTGTTTATCTGGGAGGGTCTGGACCGCGTTGTCAGCAATTATCTGGACAGCATCACGCTCAGGGATATTCTGGAGCAGACACTTCCGGATTCCGGTGATCTGTACTGCATCTGAGTACCTGACAGCATTCCGGTTCTTCCTGAAATAACAGCAGAATTGCCCCCGCCTGACGGCGGGGGCATTTTTGTCCTCATAACGGGATTCTCAAGGGACATCTGTCCCTTGAGCGGGGCTTGGGGCGGAGCCCCATTACAGATCATCGCGGAGCGATACTATATTAGGGGGAGCCCTCTATCGCAGGGCTCCCCCTCTTGCCGCTGCGCGGCAATTCACCCCTTTCGGAGCTCTTCTGATGCGGGGG
>JAGDBX010000009.1 GCA_018110935.1 Oscillospiraceae bacterium | reverse complement strand
GCATCTCTGTGCCGCGTGGTCATCATGGCTTTTGCCGTACTAATGAAGTCATCATAAACAGCCGGTACCAGCGAATCCGCATAGGCTGCGAGACTGTCCTTGTAGAGCTGGATCCTACCGTCCACGCGCCGCCAGCACTTCGGAAGCATACCGTTCGTCGTAAACTCCGGCGAGGACAAATGTGCGTTCGTTACACATTTGCCCTCGCCGGTAAATGCTATCATTGAAAGAATCCGGCTGAACCGGTTGTCATACAGATTGTACTTGTCAAACGTGCCCTCAAAGCCTTCCTCGACCACCCAGCAGCAGTCATTGAGCGAGAGCGCCTTGGACACACGCACAATGCTCATCGGGCGATTGAGGTTCAGACCGCACTTGCTGAGAAAGTTGTGGACATAGGCGCGGTTCTTCGGAATTGTGCGGTGACTGAGCCAGCTCGCCACGCCCTCCGGCGAAACGGTCAGGTCAAGCGGAAGAAGCTGCCGCGCATCCTCGTTGATCCAGAGAATCAAAATCTCCGGTTTGGTGGTGTCTTCGGTTGCGGTGAAGCGCAGCAGCGGGGTATCGTAATGCCGAATCTCATAATTCATGCCCGGCACCTCCTTTTTCATAAAGATGATTATCAAACAGGAACATCGCAGTCCGTGCCGTCGATTGGCGTGATAAAGACCATTTCTTCAGGCTTGAGTTCCTTTTGTAAACAATAAAGGTCAACCCTACTGAGACCCGGATCGAATTTGATTTTCGGTTCTGTCTGGAATTCGCCGTTGAGGATGCGGTCATACAGAGACCTGCTGAATGCTCGCCATTCGGCAAAGAATTCATCCTCATCATCATCCTCTATCGCTTCCCAACAATCTCCGTCGTAAAACAGACAGAGTGCCGTACTGAGCGTACATACTGGATTTTGCAAAACCGCTTCCGGTACTTCAAAGCCGTCGTCCCAGTTATAATTGCATACACACATGTGCAATGTTTCCGGATCAGTACAGGAACGGATATATTTCAGTGTTTTTGCTGTCGACCATGTGTACTTCATGTTTTCAACTGCTGATTTATCCATACAAGCCTCCTGTGTGTAATATTGTATTCTGCCGAAAAAAGCAACTATTTCTGCAGTTACCTATTATTATACCACAAATTGCATGAAATATCAACAGTAATCAGGCCGTTTTTTGACTTTCACACACAGCGATCACATCTCGTGTGATTTTCCGCACCCGCCGTCACAAGCCCACACGTCGTTTTTGGCCTGAGACCAAGCATTCCACACTCTGTAAACTCAATTTTACCCGTGTGATTTCGTGTGATTTCGGGTGCAAAAGATTGCAAAATACGGAAATTATTTGCAGTATTCGGAAATTATTTGCAAAATCAAGGATAATAAAAAAGTCGTAGATACGAGATTTTCACGCATCTACGACATTTTTGGGTGGCAGGGGCAGAAGGAATCGAACCCTCGGCACACGGATTTGGAGTCCGTTGCTCTACCAGCTGAGCTATACCCCTACGACTTGATTATTATATCATAAACCGGCCGGTTTGTCAAGGGAAAACGGGAAGTTTTTTCAGCTTTCGGAGGAAAATCGTCAGAATCCGGCGCTTTGTCTGACATTTTTGCGATAATACGGCATTTTTCATCATCATCTGTTCAAAAGGAGAACGCTGATCAGTACAAACGGATTCCGTATGCGGGAACATCTGCCGTCATCAGTCTTCCCCATCGTCCGCGCACAGCAGCCGGCGCAGAATCTGTGCCCTGTTCCGGATAAACAGCTCCGTAATGCGGAAGCTGTCTGTTTCCTCGTAGGCAATCGGGTGAATACCGCCGCCGTCAAAGCAGAGCAGTTCCGCATCGGGAAATCCGAGCAGGACCGGTGAATGTGACGCGATAAAAAACTGTGAGCCTGCTCTGACGCAGCGGTCGATCTCCGCAAGCAGTGTCAGCTGCCGCTGCGGAGAGAGTGCTGCCTCCGGCTCATCCAGCAGATAAAGCCCCGCGCCGGAGAAATTGGTCTGGATCAGATGCAGAAAACTCTCACCGTGCGAACGCCTGTGGTAGTATTCGGAACCGCGGGAGGAGAGCTTTGCGTATTCCTCCTCCGCTGTCGCGACATTGTAGAAACTCTCGGCGCGCAGAAAATAGCCCCACTTCTCCCGTCGGCTCCCTCTGACGGGGCGGAGCGCGCCGCTGAGCTCTGAGCCGGCGTCATAGGTCGAGAAGCGGTAATTGCGCGAACCCCCTTCGGGATTGAAGCCGAGTGCTTCTGCCATGCCCTCCAGCAGTGTGGATTTTCCGCTGCCGTTCTCACCGACAAAAAAGGTGACGGGGCAGTGAAACGGGAGATGCCGCAGAGCTGACAGCGCGGGGATCGCGCGCAGATAGCTGTCCCGCGGGATTTCATCCCAATCAACCGATATTTCACGCAGAAACAGTTCAGATTGCGGCACGGCTTTCACGCCCCTTTCAGAGCAGTCACTGCTCGTCGTTGATATTGTGATGCACATTTTCCAGCGCCTCCGAGGAGATGCTGACAGAATGCTCTCCCGCGCCGATCTCAACCGTCTCCTGATTGCGGAAGACGAGCTTGAGCAGAACAGGGCAGAAAATCGAGCTGGAAATGATCAGAAAAATGGTTGCAACGAGCGGATCAATGCCGGTTTCCGGAACGATCAGGTTCTGGCCGGTTGCATAGACTGCCAGCGCGACTTCCCCGCGCGCGATCATGCCGAAGCCGGCTGCCATGGACTCGCGGCCGCGGAAACCGAAGCCCTTTGCGGCTGCACTGCAGCCAATGATCTTTCCGAGGATGCCGGCGAGCACGAAGCATAGCACAAACCACAGGCCGGAGACTGTAAAGTGGCTGAAATCTGCGCTGATGCCGATATAGGCAAAGAACATCGGCGTGAAGAACATATAGCCGCTGACAATGACTTTGCGGTCCACAAATTTGCTGTCTCCGAGGCCGCTCAGCATCAGGCCGGCCATATAAGCGCCGGTGATCGCGGCGATACCGTAGAATTCCTCAGCGGCATACGCGAAGAAAAAGCAGGCTGCAAAGGCGAATATGCTTGTTCTGCGGCGGTGCGGATAGATTCTGACGAGCAGACGGAACGCCTGCCGGAGCAGCCAGCCCGCAACGACCGTGAACACAAAAAAGCCTGCCGTGCGTAGCAGCGTCATCATGATGCTGCCCTCTCCGCCCAGACCTGTGATGATGCTCAGTACGATGATGCCGATCACATCATCAATGATCGCGGCACTGAGGATCGCTGTGCCGACGCGCGTCTTGAGCTTGCCGAGCTCACGCAGCGTTTCCACAGTGATGCCGACGCTTGTTGCGGACAGAATACAGCCGACAAACAGCGCGTTCATCAGCAGTGCGTGATCGTGAATCCTGCTGAAGCCGCCCATAAAGAGCAGTGTGACGACCGTGCCGAGCGCCATCGGCACGACGACACCGGCAATCGCGATCACAGTCGCGGCAGCGCCGCAGCGCTTCATTTCGCGGAAGTCAGTTTCAAGGCCGCTGGAGAACAGAATGAACACAACGCCGATCTGCGAGAAGCTCTTCAGCACATTCATTTCGTCCGGCGTGGGGTGGATCAGCCCGGGAAATGACGAACGGAAGAACAGCGCCGGCCCGATCAGCAGACCGGCCAGAATCATGCCGACGACCTGCGGCAGACCGATCTTCCGTGTTACCATGCCGAGTGCTTTGGTCGCAAACAGGATCAGTCCGCAGTCCAGCAGGATCTGCATCACATCAAATTCCATTTCTGACAATGCCTCCAAACACGCCAAAAGCAGGACATCAACTGTCCTGCTTCGGCTTTATGTCATCAGATCACTGATAAAGCGGATACTTTGCGCACAGCGCGTTGACGCCCTCACGGATCTCGTCTGCCTTTGACTCGAACTGGGTGGCGGCGAGATACATGAACTCCGCGATCTTCTCCATATCCTCGGTGACGAGGCCGCGGCTTGTGACGGCCGGCGTACCGACGCGGATGCCGCTCGTGACGGAGGGCTTCTCCGGATCGTTCGGGATCGCGTTCTTGTTGACGGTGATATAGACCTCATCGAGTCTGTGCTCGAGCTCTTTGCCGGTGATATGGACCGGACGGAGGTCGACGAGCATCAGGTGATTGTCCGTGCCGCCGGAAACGAGATCGAAGCCTCTGGTCAGCAGACCCTTTGCGAGTGCCTGTGCGTTGTCCACGACCTGCTTCTGATAGGCCTTGAACTCCGGCTTCAGCGCTTCGCCGAAGCAGACAGCCTTTGCCGCGATGACATGCATCAGCGGACCGCCCTGAATGCCGGGGAAGATCGCCTTGTTGATCTTCTTTGCGATCTCCTCATCGTTTGTGAGGATGAGACCGCCGCGCGGGCCGCGGAGCGTCTTGTGGGTGGTGGTGGTGACGACATCTGCCACGCCGACCGGAGACTGGTGCAGACCGGCTGCGACCAGACCTGCGATGTGTGCCATATCGACCATGAGCAGGGCGCCGACAGAATGTGCGATCTCTGCGAGACGCTTGAAGTCGATCGCTCTCGGATAAGCGGAAGCACCCGCGACGATCAGCTTCGGCTGATGCTCCTTTGCAAGCGCCTCGACCTTGTCGTAGTCGATGTACTCGTCATCGCCGAGACCGTAGGAGACGAAGTTGAAGTATTTGCCGGAAAGATTGACGGGCGAACCGTGGGTGAGGTGACCGCCGTGTGCGAGGCTCATGCCCAGAACGGTATCACCGGGCTGGAGCAGAGCAAAATATACAGCCGTATTGGCCTGCGAGCCGGAATGTGCCTGCACATTCGCGAACTGCGCACCGAAGAGCTCCTTTGCGCGCGCGACGGCGATATCCTCCACGACATCGACGCACTCGCAGCCGCCGTAGTAGCGTCTGCCGCTGTAGCCCTCAGCATACTTGTTGGTGAGCACGGAGCCCATCGCCGCCATGACTGCCGGCGAAACGATGTTCTCGCTTGCGATCAGCTCGAGGTTCCGTCTCTGACGCGCGAGCTCGGACTGCATGGCAGCAGCGACCTCGGCATCGTACTGTGAAACGAACCCAATGGTGTCCATCAAATCACTAAACATGTTTTTTCATCCTTTCGGTATTCTGCCCACACAGCTCTGTCGGGCGCTTACATTCTATTATACCACATTACATGTGAAATTGCAATGGGCGGGCGGAAAAAAGTTTCAAAAGGGCACAAAAAGCGGGAGCGTATCCGAAAGGATACGCTCCTGCTTCATTCATCGGTTATTGAGCTTATGCTCTCTCCGGCAGAGTCATGTTGGAAACTGCCAGATACTTCAGCAGAGAACCGATATCACCGGAAGTGATCTTGCCGTCGCCTTCATCATAGCAGTCGGCGTTGATCTTGCCCTGTGCAGTCACAGTGACCTGATCTTCTGCAACATAGCGTGCGAGCAGGACCGCGTCAGCGATCTTGACTTCGCCGTTGCAGTCGACGTCACCGTACTTCGCCGGAGTGGGTTCAGAAGAGGTTGTATTGGAACCGATCGTGATCTTGCCGTTGGTCGCAGCAGCGGTGTAGTCAGAAGAACTGGACTCGCCGACGCCGGAGAAGATGATCGAGGTGTTGTCCGCGCCGTCCGGATAGTTCGGACGCTTGACAGCGGAAACCTTCAGATCAGCGACGGAACCCTGTGCAGCAGAGCTGCTGACCTTACCGGTCAGGGTTGCCAGAACGCCGTCAGACTTGATCCACTTGCTGGAATCAGTCAGACCGGTGGACCAGACGATGATGACCTGGCCGTTCGCCTTGTTCCAGTTGAAGACGGTATTGCCGAGATCCGAACCTTCCTCAGCAGCAGCGCCGGTATTGCCGATCGTGCCCAGAGAGACATCGGTGATGTCGATGAGAGAAGAATCGAAGCTGACAGCAAAATCAACGGAGCTCAGACCGGAAGACGGAACGCCGGACAGCTCAACATCAATGCTGAAGCTGTCGCCGGGCAGTTTGGTGTCGGAGCCGACCTTGACCCCGACATCAGCCGCATTCGCAGCGGTAAAGCTCATGCCGGAAACTCCCATGGCGAGCGCCATGATGCCGGAAATCAGTTTTGATTTTTTCATGTTCATACTCCTCCAAAATTTTTGTTTTGGTTTGCATGCAGAGACTGACCGAACGGCAATCTCCGCCTATGTGATGCAGAATGTCCCCTTCACCCTTCATCATCACATTATGCCACTTATATATTAACCCACTTTGACGGAAAAAACAATGACTTATTGTATCATCTTTATGACTGATTGCGCATTTTCAAACTGACAAACGAACAGTTTAAAACAATCTTGCAGAAATGCAGCAATAAAATACGATAAGTTGTGGAGATTTTCCGAAAAAACATGCGTAATATAAGAAAATTCCATGTGGTTCATAAGAAAAAACGATAAAGCATCACCTGCCGTACAGCTTGACGGCAGGTGATGAAACGGGGTTCAATTATTTGAGCATGCTTGCGATCTCGCCTGCGAAATCGTCAACGCGCTTCTCAATGCCCTCGCCGCAGATGAAGCGGACGAAGCTCTTGATCGTGATCGGGCTGCCGGCCTTCTTGCCGCAGGCCGCCACATACTGCTCGATGCTCTCGCCTTCGCCCTTGACGAACTCCTGGCAGAGCAGGCAGTTTTCCTTGTAGTAGACGCCGAGCTTGCCCTCCGCGATCTTTGCGCGGACCTGCTCAGGCTTGGAAGCCATCTTCGGATCGTCAGCCATCTGTGCCATGACGATCTGCTTTTCCTGCTCGATCGTTGCGGCCGGAACCTCTTCCTTGGTCAGGTAAGTCGCCTTCATGGCATCAGCCTGCAGCGCGACATCGTTCAGGCAGTCGAGCACTGCGTCGGAAGCGCCTGCATCACAGGTCGCTGCGACGAGAACGCCCTCTTTCTTGTTGAAGTGGACATATTCCTTGACGATGCCTTCCAGACGCGCGAAGCGGCGGATCTGAAGGTTCTCGCGGAACTTCAGGAAGATCTCCTGCAGAGCCTCCTCGACGGTCGCGGAGGTGCCGTTGAACTTTGCAGCCTTCAGCGCATCGAGATCGGCGGGATTTTCGGTGAGAACGGTCTGAGCCAGACCTTCGCAGAAGCCGACGAACTCCTCGTTCTGTGCGACGAAGTCGGTCTCGGAGTTGACCTCGACGATCGCGCCGACGGTGTGATCTGCGTTCGTCACGGCGATGACAGCGCCCTCAGCCGCGACACGGTCAGCCTTCTTTGCCTGATTGGCAAGGCCCTTTTCGCGCAGGATGACGATTGCCTTCTCGACATCGCCGTCCGCTTCGGTCAGTGCCTTCTTGCAGTCCATGAGACCGACGCCTGTGGACTTGCGGAGATCATTGACGTCTTTTGCAGTAAAGTTTGCCATATTCCGTTCCTCCTCTATTACTCAGCGGCAGTCTCGGCGGCTTCGTCCTCTGCAGCAGCGGTCTGCTCTGCAGCCTGTGCGTCCGCACCCTGTCTGCCTTCGATGACAGCGTTTGCGACGGTGCCGGCGATCAGCTTGACCGCACGGATCGCGTCGTCGTTGCCCGGGATGACATAGTCAACATCGTCCGGATCACAGTTCGTATCGACAATCGCGACGATCGGGATGCAGAGACGCTTTGCCTCGGCAACAGCGATCTTCTCCTTGCGCGGGTCAACGATGAAGAGTGCGCCCGGCAGCTCCTTCATGCCCTTGATGCCGCCCAGGAACTTCTCAAGCTTTTCAATCTCGAGGGTGAGCTTTGCGACTTCCTTCTTCGGGAGCAGATTGAATGTGCCGTCTGCTTCCATCGCGTGCAGCTGCTCCAGACGCTTGATGCGCTGCTGGATGGTCTTGTAGTTGGTCATCATGCCGCCCAGCCAGCGTGCGTTGACGAAGTAGGAGCCGGAACGGAGAGCCTCCTCGCGGATGGAATCCGCAGCCTGCTTCTTCGTGCCGACGAAGAGAACGGACTTGCCGGAAGCAGAGAGCTCACGGACGAAGGCATAAGCCTCCTCCAGCTTGCGGACCGTCTTCTGCAGGTCGCGGATGTAGATGCCGTTGCGCTCCGTGAAGATGTACGGAGCCATGTTGGGGTTCCAGCGACGGGTCTGATGGCCGAAGTGGACGCCCGCTTCGAGAAGCTGTTTCATGGATACAACGCTCATGGGGTAGATCCTCCTTGTGAAAATAAAGATTTGGTTTTGACCTCCGGACGGCATCAAGGATCAGCCGCGACTGCCGCGTTTCCGCGTACAGAGCCACGCAGCGATGCCAATCCGTGCGAAGTGCCTATCTATTATATCACATTTTTTTGGAGAATGCAAGCGGGAAGCCTGTTTCCGGCGCAGAAAATCCGCACGGGGCGGAACGGGATTTTTGTGAAATGCTGACAAAGGCGGCAGGGGATGGGCGAAACAGAAAACCGGCACCGCAGCGCGGCACCGGTTTTGTTTGCTGATTTCAGGAAGCGGTCAGTCGACCGTTCTGCCGTTCAGGCCGGCAGTCGTTTCAAAATCCTTGCCCGCGGAAGCACGGGTGATCTTGAAGATGTTGGCGTCAAAGCTCATCCACAGACGGAAGCCGACAAAGCCGGGATTCTTCTCTGTCTTGAGAACGAAGTCGACGGTGTCGCCGGGCTTGCCGGAAACGACGCTGCCGTTCAGCACCAGATCGCCGTCGGTGTTGTGCGAGGGCGTCGGCTCGTCGGAATTGATGCAGATGTAGCCGGGGTTCGACACGATCTTCAGCGTCTTGCCGTCGTAGTTGGAGACATCGTCCTTGTAGATCTGGATCGGGTAGACACCGTCCTGCGCATCCTCGCTGATCTTGATCTTGTAGACCAGGAATTCGCCGTCAAAGACGAAATCCGCCTTTTTGGTCGTATCCAGCCACATGGAAAAATAGGTCTTGTAATCCGGGGTGTACTCAGGGTTCGGAACCTTGGTCGCAAGTGTCGTGCCGGTGTAAAGCTCTGTTGCGGCAGAGCCGTTCTCCTGCGTCACGAGCTGCTTGTTGATGTCCGTCTTCTGCACATAGAGCGAACCGTCCGTGCCGACCGCGACGGTGGCGACGGGCTCTGTTTCGCTGTTGTTGGCGACGTTCTCGATCTCCTTGAACTCAAGATCCATCTGGATGCCCTTGTTCTCATCGGTCTTGATCTCAAGCGACTCGGCAGGCTGCGTGTTTGCAGCTGTGCTTTCAGGCTTGCTGCTGTCCTTGTTGCAGGCAAATGCCGGCAGCGTCATCGATGCCGCCATCAGCACCGACAGGATCTTTTTCGTGTAATTCATAGCCATTGGCTCCTTTCAGGTCAGTAAATTCCGCGCTGTTATATGATCCGGGCGTGACCGGATCCTCTCGTTTACCCTGCAATCATTATACACATTTGGACGGGAAATGTCAAGTGAAATGTTTGTGACAGTCCGGTTTCAGATTCATGACAGCGAAAACGCGGCGTGAAGCGGCGCGGGCCATTGATTTTTCATGCCGGATATGCTATAATAGTACCGGCGGTCTTCTGACCGGAAATCGCAGACAGAAAGGCGGTGAGGGCGATCGGCAGCGGCAGAAAAAAACATCCGCTGCGCACGGCCTGCATGATCGCGCTCATACTCAGCCTGCTGTTCTGCACATGGCTGACAGGCGGCGCGACCGCGTGGGGCTGGATCGCGCACGCGGATCATTACGGCGCGGCGTTCCGTCTGGCGGGGATTGCTGTTTTTGCGGCGAACTGCGGCATGACCGCCGCGGTGCTGCTCTGTCTGTTCCGCCGTGATCCTGCCGCGGCTGTGACAGGCACAGTCTGCGGGCTGGCACTGCTTGTCATCATGCTGTTCGCGGTCTCCGCCGCAGAGCAAAACGGCTGGAGCGGACAGACCGAGGCGCATTTTTCCAGGCAGGCATCCGCTGTCTGGCGGCGCGGTCTGGGCGGCAATCTGCTGACGCTCTTTCTGCTTCTCCTGCTGTCGCTGACGCGTTTTTTCTCCGCCGATGCCGCCGCGGAGCGCGCCGCCCGCCGCAGAATGCGTGCGGAACGGGAGCAGGCACCGGCGCCGTCCGTTCTTGGCGGCAGCACGGGCGGAGACGGCGTTTCCCGCTGAATCATTCCGGCGGAACGGCCGGTTTTACGAAAGGAGTTTTCTTATGTCGGACGCATTATGGAAAAAGCTCGGCGCGTCGGAGGTTTCCGGCAATCTGTTTGACCGGATCGGAAAGCAGTGGTTCCTGCTGACCGCCGGCACCGCGGAATCGGGCTGGAACACAATGACATGCTCGTGGGGCATGGCTGGCATTCTATGGGGGAAACCCTCTGTCACCTGCTATGTGCGGCACTCGCGGCACACCTTCGGCTTTATGGAAGATCAGGAGACATTCACGATTTCGTTTCTGCCGGAAACGGAGCGTGCGGCACTGTCATTCTGCGGCTCGCATTCCGGGAGGGACGGCGACAAAGCGGCGCAGTGCGGGCTGACACCGGTCCCGCTGGAGGGCGGCATGACCTTTGCGGAGGCAGAACTGGTGTTCGTCTGCCGCAGGCGATATGCGGCTGACATTGATCCTGCAGCTTTGCCGGAGGATGTGAAAAGCAGCTTTTATGACGGCGATGCCCCGCATAAAATGTATATCGGTGAGATCACGGCGATTTTCGCGAAAGCCTGAAATACCGCGGATACTGAGAAAACGCCCTTGCCGCTGACGCGGTGAGGGCGTTTTTGCCGTTGACATTCTTCCGGAACAATGCTATAATAGTGTCAGACCGCAGAAGCGTCATCAGTCTGCGCGGGAATGCCCGGAGCGGCCCCCGAGAAAGGATGTAGGATACCATGAGAGCGCGTTTTCATCTTCCAGATTTTTCCCTGCACTTCAAGTTCAATATCATCTTTGCGGAGCTTCTGAAGCACCGGCCGGAGTATTTCCGTGAGGGCGTCGAGATCGCGTCGGTCTACGGCTCCTTTCCGCCGGCACTGTGGACGGGCGGCAGAACGCAGGGCGGCATCTGCACCAAGCAGTTCATGAAGGCCGTCATCCGCTCCTTCAACGAGCGCGGGATCCCGCTTCGCTTCACCTTCACGAATCCGCTGATCGAGAAAAAGCATCTGAACGACAATTTCTGCAACACGATCCTGCACCTTGCGGACAACGGGCTCAATGAGGTCATTGTGCTCTCTCCGCTGCTGGAGGAATATATCCGAAAGAATTATCCGAGCTACAAGATCACGAGCTCGACCTGCAAGCGCATCACCGATCCCGACCAGCTCATCAGCGAGACGGAAAAGGATTATCATATCGTCGTCATCGACTATGACCTCAACCACGATTTTGAGACGCTCAGACGCATTCCCGACAAGAAGAAATGCGAGCTGCTGGTCAACGCGGGCTGCATTGAGCACTGCCCGATGCGCTCCGCGCATTACCGTGCGATCGGCCTGCAGCAGATCGCCTTTGCCGAGCACATGAAGAAGAATCCCAACACACCGTTTGACAGCGATAAGCTGGTGCGGGAACACCCTGAGCTGCAGAAATTCGCGGACTGCCCGTACGCGCAGCGGAATCTCTTTGATGTGATCGGGCTGCCGAACTATATTTCGCCGGACGAGATCTGGAACACCTATATCCCGATGGGCTTTGAGCAGTTCAAGATCGAAGGGCGCACGGCGGAGCTGTTCAACCTGACGGAGCACTACATGCACTACATGGCAAAGCCGGAATACAAGGAACGCGCGCGCTATGAGTTCCTGTGGCTGCTGGAAAACAACGATGTGATCCAGATCAATGAATGAGGCGGATGAACGGAATACCGACCGGCACGCCGCGCGGGGTCAGATATGCCTGCGCGGTGTGCCGGTTTCTGCGGGTGCTTGCCGGTGTCGATTCTCTGCCGGAATGATCCTGCTTTCGATCAGCACATTGTTCCCCTCTTAAGACGGGAATCAACATAGGAAAATGCCCCGAAGCGTTCCAAAATGCTTCGGGGCATTCGTGTTTTATACAGCTGCTGCTCAATGCTCCGGGTTTCGGCAGAGAGATACAGCCTGACAGTCAGAAACTGCAAACAGCCATCAGCTGCAGGGAAATCAGCGGTCTGTCATTCATCATTGTTTTTCTTCTTTCCGGCTTTGAGGACAACTGCCGTGAGTGTACCTGAAACTGCTGCAATAATAAAAGTGGAAGTGCAGTCCTTGAGTATATATCCTTTTTCAGGCTTGTCCTCCTGAAAGAAGACCTTAACTTCCTCGCCTACAGTCAGACCGGTGTTTCGTCCGTACTGTTTCTTCACGGAATAGTTCTGACCGTCTGTCTGATACTCAATGGTGATATTGGCTTTTTTGCTGTCCTGCGTTCTGTGCGTCACCTGCCCCATGGCAGAGCCGCCTGTGAAGATCAGAAAAAGAAACCAGACGGTGAATCCGGCAGAACAAATGAAAAACAGCAGGCAGAACAAAAGGATGCCGTTCTTTTTAAAAAAATCTTTCATAGCACGCTCCTTAACACAGTGGTCCGAAATGAATTGCTGTCATAAATCACCTTTCTGAACAACGATTTATGCCGGTTACCATTATATCACCGTATCTCTATATTGTCAATCAAAACGCCATAGTATTTCTGACACTGCATCAGAAATACTATGGCGAAAACTTCTGTATCAGCACCGCAGATACGGCGGGGCTCTCTGTTATGTTCAGCTCACGGTCAGCAGGGCAGGCTCGGTCACAGACTGTGCGCCGCTTTTTCCTGTGATCACACAGCGGTACTGCACCGTACAGGCTTCCTCCGGCGCCGTCACGGTCAGAACTGACGGGTCGCCGTCTTCCGTGTCAGCTTTCTCCCATTCCGTCCCGCTGAAGGATTCCCACTGGTAAGTCAGCTCGATCCCCTCTGCGGTCACGGTGAAGCCGGCTGTTTCGCCGGGCGATACCGTCACGGATGCGGGCTGCTCCAGAACGGTCGGCTGCACGCGCAGCATTGCCGCGTCGGAGATCTCCGTGCTGCCGTCCGGCCAGCTGACGATACAGCGGTATGTCTGCCCGTCACGGGAAAACACCGCGGGAACAGTCACCGTATCCGTATCAAAGCCGGTCATGGAAGAGTCCTTCCATCCGCTGCCCTTGTTGTACTGCCACTGACAGGTCACATCGCTGTCGGGCACGGCCACTGAGAACTGCACCGTTGTTCCCTCCGGCGCTTCCGCGTCCTCCGGCTGCTTTGTGATGCCGTTCAGCACGGTCAGCTCCGCTTCATCCGAAACGGTCTCCGCGCCGCCCGCACCTGCCGTGATGCAGCGGAACAGCGTTCTGTTCTGCGCACGGGTGACTGTGATCTCCAGTTCAGCCGTGTCCGCGCCCTGCGCCTCGGAATCGGTCCAGCCTTCGCCGCTGTTCTCCTGCCAGCGGTAGGTCACATCATCGCCGGCTGCCGCCGCGGTGAAACGCACGGTCTCTCCGGCTGACGCTTCCGCATTCTGCGGCTGCTGCGTGATCGTCGGCCTGATCCGCAGCGTTGCGGCTTCTGAGATCTCCTGATGGCCGTCCGGCCAGCTGACGACACAGCGGTACTTCTGCCCGTCGCCGCTCCGCTTCACCTCTTTGCAGACAGTTGCGGTATCGGCACCGGCCATCACGGAGTTTCTCCATTCCGAACCTGCCATGTACTGCCACTGATAAGTCACGCCGATGCCGGAAGCCTCTACCGTGAAGGAGACCGTGTCGCCGACTGCGGCATCCGCGTCCGCCGGCTGTACGATGATCTCCGCCGCCGGAACATTCGGGATGAAGGAGTGCTTGCCCTCGTAGTCCGTTGTCAGCACATCCAGGAAAAACTGCCGGATAGTCGGCGCGGGCTTCAGATACTGATTCCGGATCAGCGCGGTGTCCGTGTCGATTTCCATGAAATCGCACATATTGAACGCCTGGATCAGATTACCGGGAATACAGTATGCATCATCTTTGACGGTACAGCCGGCGCGGAGCATCTCCTGCACAGCCGGTGTCACCTTCACGGTATATTCCTTTCTGTTCTTCTTTCCGTCTGTGCTGACGAAGAAATAATACCGGATCTCCTCCGTGCACTGTGACAGCCAGCTGCAGTACATCCGCACGATGTCCTTTGCATGTTCAGGCAGCGAAACACGGTCTGCATCCGAGATGCAGAGCGCGGTCAGCTTTTCCCATTCTTCCTCTGTCACGGTGTTCCAGTTTTCGTTGACGGCGTCGGTGTTCAGCCAGTTGCCGCAGTCTGCGGGATCGTCGCTGAAGCTGCAGGTGACCGGCAGATCCGTGACCGCGTTCACAATGGCGGCGGTACGGGAGAAGAGCCTGTCCGCTGAGCTGTCCGCATAGGAAGAAAGCGCGAAATGCTGCCGCACCGAAATCGGAACAAAGGTCGTTTTCAGATCCCAGAGGCCGCTGATGCCGCCCTCCGCAGGGAAGTATTCCTGATAGGCCGGATCCGTCAGCGAGATCATATCCGCATCCTTGTATCTGTATTTCTGATCCAGTTCGGAATCCGCCCATGTCCATTTTGTCGCCGCGTTGGTGATCATCATCTGACCTGCGTCCATTCCGGCCCAGTGCAGCGCGCAGAGCATCCGCAGATTGGCGTAGACTTCTTCCTCCGAATTGAACAGCATCTTATAGAAATTCGTATGGAAGCTGTGGGCTGTTTCGTGCAGAAGCGCGTGCGTGAACCTGTCGTTCAGGATGCCGCCGGCGGCGGCGAATGCCGCGTCGTGGCTGATGTGGAACCATGTATCATGGTTGGAGCCCGGATAACCCGAATCAAGATCGGTATTGAACACACAGATCAGATGCTTCCGCTCCGTACCGGTCATCTGAGACATCACAGACAGGTATTGCGCGAAATGATCTGCCCAGAGAAGGCCGGTCGGCGATGTGACAGCCTTCCGGAGTTCGATGTCGCGGCTGTTGTACACCAGAATGAAATCAGACGCAAGACCGGAGGAATAAAACACCTGATAGCCAAGCTCGCTGTATGCCGCGGGGAAGTCGGAGGCCGAACGGAACGCTTCACGGATCTCCGCTTCGCTTTCGTCATCGCTGCTGAGCAGTTCGCTCAGCGGACGGCTTTCAGAAAAGGAGTCATCCGCCGCCGCAGACACGCTGTCTGATACGCTTTCCCGTGTGAGCCGCGGACGCACCGCCGCAGCACCCGCAGCGAGGATCAATGCCGCTGTCAGCAGGGCTGTCAGCCGTTTTTTCAGTTCCTTCTTCGGTTTCATGAATACATCCCCTTTTCGGTTTGTAACAGGCACCATGTACGGGCTTTTTTGCAAAGCACATACAACTTGATTATATAGTATTATTACGCAGATGTCAAGTGTTTTTTGTGGTCTTCTCCAAAAAACAGGTAAAATAATGTCTCCGCAAAACGGCGGGATCTGCGGACGGAGAGAGAAAAATCAAGCAGAATCTGAAAAATGCGCCGAAATTCCGCTGCCGGAAACGCCGGATCGGTTTCTGCGGATGATCTGTGCCGCCGCCGGCTTGATTTCCGCCCGCATCTGTGCTATAATAATGAAAAAAAGAAAGGAGCGGTTGCCTTGCGGCAGAAAGCTGCACGCAGAGGGCGGGGCATCATTCTGATCCTATGCTCAGCGTTCTGCTTTGCACTGATGAATCTCTGCATCCGGCTGACAGGCGATGTCCCGACACTGCAGAAATGTTTTTTCCGCAATTTCTTTGCGCTTCTGATCGCCGCGTCCTCGCTCATCCGGACAAAAACGCCGCTGAGGATCGGGAAAGGAAATCTGAAATACCTGCTGGCGCGCTCCGTTTCGGGCGGGCTCGGCATGGTCTGCAATTTCTATGCCGTCGATCACATGGCGATTTCGGATGCTTCCATGCTCAACAAGCTCTCACCGTTTTTTGCGGTCATTTTCTCGTATTATCTTCTGCGCGAAAAGGCGTCTCTGCTTGACTGGGCCGCGCTCGCGGCTGCCTTCTCCGGCGCGATGCTGGTCGCAAAGCCGTCTTTCAGCGCACAGTTTCTTCCGGCGCTCGCGGGTATTGCGGGCGGCTTCGGTGCCGGCCTCGCCTACGCGAATGTCAGAAAGCTCGGGATGCGCGGCGAAAACAGTATGATCATCGTGGCGTTTTTCTCAGCGTTCACCTCCCTGATGCTCCTGCCGAACCTGCTGTTCAACTACGCGCCGATGACGGGCAGGCAGTGGATGTTTCTGATCCTGACGGGCATCGCGGCGGCAGGCGGACAGATCTTCATCACTAGGGCTTATGCCTGCGCACCTGCCAAAGAGCTTTCGGTCTACGATTTTTCGATCGTGATTTTCGCGGCGGTATTCGGGTATCTGTTTCTGGATCAGAAGCCGGACGCGTTCAGCATCGCCGGATATGTCATCATCATCGGCACTGCTGTGCTGAAGTGGCGGTATCTGATGCGGAAGGAACAGCGCGGGAGCGGAGAAGACGAAGGACAGACGCGGCAGAACAGCGGGACCGCACAGGATCCCGGCAGGCATTGACAGAAGGTGTTCTGCAGGCACGATAATAACAATACCCACCCCAGCCAAATAAAGCTGCCCCTGAGCGTTTCAAGGCGCTCAGGGGCATTGTGTTTATTCGGCTGCGAAGCTGATTCATGATTCTCAGACGATTGACTTTGATAAAAAGTACTTGCTTAGTTTTGCATTTATATCTTCCCGGACAAATTCAACGGCATACCCAAGCTTCTGATAGAATCCAGGTGCCTGAAAGCCGAAAGTCGTCAGCGTGATTTTATCATAACCTGCGTTCTGAAATGCCTCCTCAACTGCCAGAACAAGCCTTGTTCCCAATCCGCATTTTCTGTGAGCCTTATGAATGATCAGGTCATCTATATGCACCTCATTATAATATGCGCGGCCTGTAATAACACCCAAAAGCTCACCGTCATCGCTTTCTGCAGTAAAACAGAATTCATTATAATTCAGATCAACATGATTCCGTTCGGCATAGGATGAGAATTCTTCATTGAGAAAGCTGCCGATTCTGCTGTCTTCTTCATTGATACGCCTGATTATCATTTTTCGTTCACCTCTGAATCGGAATTGTGATTTGGTGCCCGGCAAATTCCGGCCTGTGTCAGTAAGAATTATAGCATATCACTGTCATATTGTCAATCAAAACGCCATAGTATTTCTGACCTTACATCAGAAATACTATGGCGAAACTTCTGTTTCAGTGATGCTCTTTTGCCGCAGACTCAGCGCAATCGCTGGTGTGATGCCGTTTACGGTGCAAGCTCCTTCTTTGAGATCACGCCTGCCAGATACTGCATGATCTTCGCGTTATCCTGGCTGGTGAGCGTTTCCGCTCCGGTGACATGGGCGTTGACCAGCCCCTGTGCCGTGATCTGAACCTGATCCTCCGCCAGATACCGCGCCAGCATGACCGCGTCCGCGATCTGAACCGTGCCGTTGCAGTCCACATCGCCCCAGACGGCTGCGGGATCCGTTCCGGAGACAGTTGTCGTCCCGGTCGTCGTGGTCTTTGATTCGGTCGAGCCGGGCTGTGAGCTGCCGCTGCCGATCTGTCCGCAGATGATGCCGCAGCCGACTGTTGACATATACACCTTGCCGAATTCGTCCATGTCGCCGACCAGATAATTGCCGTTTCCGGTACCGCCGTAGAGATGATCCTTGTTGATGCAGACCCATGTGCTGCCGCCGTCCGTCGAGCGGTAAATGCCCTCGGGATCGGTTTCCAGCGGCTTGCCGTAGAAATAGATCGTGTTGGGACCGCCCTTCTTTTCCGGCGCGCCGTAGCCGAGCGTCTTGCAGTAGTAAACATCCTTCTTGCTGACAAGGCATCGGGCTCCGGCTGTCGAAATGTCCACATCCACCAGATACATCCCGTACCACCCGCCTGCGAGCATCAGCTGATTCTTTCCGAGATAGCCGATCCTGCCGGCGCTGTCGCACTGGTCATACATACAGATATCGGTCGAGGTGAAGGTCTCGCCGCCGTTCGTGCTGACGCAGAATTTGTACTGTGCGTCGGTCGCGTCCGGCTCATCCTTGGAGTAATGCCACGAGGAATTGAAATAGGTCGCGTAGGCGTAAACGGTGTTCGGATCATTCGGCTCCACAAGCAGCATGGTCGATTTGGAACCGTACTGCGACGGGATGCCCGTGCACTTGCTCCACGATTTGCCGAAGTCATCGCTGTACGAAACATCGCCGCTTTCCTTCGCGGAATTGAAAATGCGGTACTTGCCCTTGCCGAGCATCGCAATCGCGCATTTGCCGCCCTTGAAGGCAGGCGTCATGCCGGTCCATGTCTTGCCGCGGTCGGTCGTGTAGTATGCGGAGGCGGTATTGTTCGTGTCGCCCTCCGCGGTGCGCACCCAGACATTCGTATCCTGCGGGCAGACGGCGATGGCCGAGGTGCTGCCCATGTTCGGCTGATACTGGAGGCCGACCTTATCGGGTGACTCATGGACGAAGCCGTCGTAATCGCCGATGGCGGAGAGGTCAAGCCCGTCCGCTGTCGAGGTGAAGTCGAGCGAAACGACCTCTTCAATGCCGTCCGGATGGAAGGTCGCGACAGGGCCTTCGTCATAGCCCTTGCCCCAGATGTCGTCCCAGCGGAACACGCCGTTTCCGGAGACAACATAAATGCGGTCGTCGTTCGTCGGATCCATCATGATGCTGCCCGACCAGTGGATCGCCTTGCCGAAGATCCAGTCGTAGCCGCCGGTCTTCATGTACTGGAACAGGACACTGTCAGACATTTCGCCGGTGTCCTCGTTGTAGACCCAGATGCCGTCCTTTTTTCCGGCGTAGACAGATTCCCATGTCGCGCCGCCGTCGGTGGAGCGGTACATCCATTCGCCGAAGCAGGCGGTATCCTTGTCCCAGTTCTGGAAGCTCCAGACGCCGCAGGTGGTCGCGTAGAGCTTCTTTGCGTCCTTCGGATCGCTGATGCAGCCGCCGAAGCTGTTTTCAACGGGTGAGATGTTTTCGGTCCTGCCGGTCTTGGGATTGTGCCGGTAGACGCCGCCCGCGCCGTTGTTGAAGAGCAGGCCGGCGACATAGGTGATGAGCAGATTGCCGTCCGCGTCAAAATTGATGCGGGACGGATAGACATCGGTCGGCAGGCTCTTGTCAACCGCCGCGAAGCTGTCAGAACCGATCTCGGCGCAGACCAGATTTGTCTGCCCCTTGACCGAGGTACCCACATAGACCTTTCCGCCTGCGACCGCGACGGTCGAGACGCCGTTCTGTTCGTTGTAGGCCTCGGCATTGTTTGTGGTGCAGGCGCGGACGGTATGATTCGTCCAGTGCGGCCATTTGACCGTATAGGTGTAGTAGCCGAGATCGTCATAGCCCTTGACGGGCTTCCATGTTTTGCCCGCGTCCTCAGAGACGATCAGCGCGGAGCTGCCCGATGCGACATCGCCGCCGCAGTAGATGCGCTTGGGGTTATCCGGATCGACGGCGATCGCCTCGCCGCACTGCCGCCCGTAGCCGTTGCCGTGTACCTGGATCAGGTCTGTGACATCCGTGACGGTGAAGGTCTTTCCGCCGTCGGTCGTTTTGTAGATCGCGGTTCTGGCGTCTGAAAAATACGCACATCCGCAGAGAAAATAGACGGTGTTGTCGTCTGTCGGGTCCACGCACATCGAATCGACACTGAGCATTCCCTTGTCCGCCTCATTGATGAAGCCGAAGAGCTGCTCCCAGCGGTCGGTCTCGTAGTTGAATCTGTACGCGCCGCCGACATCCGTGCGGGCGTACATCACTTTTTTGCCGGTGACGATGCCGGAGACAAAGCCGCCGCCGCCGATGCGGAGCGCGTCCCATGTCATCGTGTCCGAGATGTCTTTGGTGGCGGCCGTGACGCTGACGGCGGCCTGCGGAACGGCCGTTCCGAGCATGACCGCGGCGGTCAGCACGGTCAGCCCGTGCTTGAAAAATGATTTCTTCATGGTAATCCTCCCCTAAGTATACAGGTTGGTCTTTTTTTCTGTGACTGCAGCCGGTTTCATCTGCAGTTTATACTATTATACCATGAGGAAACGCCGTTTTCAATGGAGAATCTGCAGTCGCTGCTTCATTTTTTGGAGAAGATCCGCCTGTCCCGCACGGAACGGCGGCGTACAGCCGTCTGCATTTTGTCCTGCCTGTACGGGAACATACGGGGTGCGCCGTTCTTCTTTTCCGTTCTCCGCACCCTCACGGCGGAGCACACTGCACAATCCGCATAAAAACCGGAAAAATAAACTTGACAAGAAGCAGTATTTTTGTTATAATGACAGTAACCGGCGCCGGTGCATCCGGCCGCAGGATCAAATGTCATGATACATGAAAGCAGGAGGTTTTGAAATGGGTATTTTTTCCAGACTGAGCGATATTCTCAAGGCGAATATCAACGATATGCTCGATAAGGCGGAGGATCCGGAAAAGCTTGTAAAGCAGATCATCATCGATATGCAGAAGGAGCTGACCAAAGCGACACAGGCTCTGGGCAAGGCTGTTGCCAGCGAGCGCATGGTCGAAAAGCAGTACCGCAATGCCTGCGCGATTTCCGCAAGCTGGGAGTCCCGTGCAAAGGCCGCGCTGAAGGCGGGCGACGCTGAGCTTGCCAAAAAGGCACTTGCCAGCAAGGTGAAGGCGGACGAAGATGTCGCCAACTACCGCGAAATGTACGAGACCATTTCAAACCAGACTGAGGCGATCCGCGCACAGGTCGAGGTGCTCAAGTCCAAGCTGCAGGAGGCACAGAGCCGTCAGGCTATGCTGATCGCCCGTTCGCAGATGGCAGACACCACCAAGGCGCTCGCACAGACGCTGGGCGGCATCGACACCAAGAGCGGCTTTGACAAGCTCTCCCGCATGGAGGAGAAGATCGAGCGCAAGGAGGCTGAGGCGGCCGCGTTCAGCGAGATCCTCGGCAACGGCAAGCCCGAAGAGGTCGCGACCTTTGAGGAGCTTGAGCGCAACGCCAAGGTCGATACCGAGCTGGAGCGCCTGATGGCGGAGATGGGTATGCTTCCCGCGGCTCCTTCTGACGCGGAGCTGACTGCGCTTGCCGCGGCGGCAGGCGTCGAAATGCCGGCAGCAGCACCTGCGGAGATCCCGGCAGCTCCGGCAGCACCGGCCGATACGCCCGATCAGGGTGCCTGAGACATCCGGCAGCGCGCGAGACCGGACACGACAGCTTTGAATGATGCGGCACAGTCTCACACCCCGTGGGGCTGTGCCTTTATCAGAACGGAAACGGCGGATGCCGGTTCCGAACGGAAGGAATGAACGATATGGCAAAACGACGCAGAATCCGCTGGGACCGCGTGATCATCGCGGGCGCGGTGCTGATCGCACTGATCCTGCTGATGGGCTCCTGTGTTCACAGCTGCTCCGAAAAAGACGATGAACCGAACACCTCATCCGGCAGCCCGCTGGAACCGCTCTCGACCGGAAAAACGACCGGCCCCTCCGGCGGTCAGAACAGCCAAAGCGAGACCGGAACGCAGGCCGCAGGCGGATCGGGCGGCAGTTCACAGACCGACATCAGCACACCGCAGGGCGGCACGGCGAATGAGCCGACACTCCCCGCAGACTATGAGCGCTCGCTCCAGCCCGCTAACGGTGTCTATTCCGGCAGCCTCGTGCTCGTCAATGAAGCAAACCCGAGCAAGCTCTCCCGTCAGGAGCTCGACCTGCAGCAGGTATGGTATGCCTCCGACCGGCCGGACAGCCTCATTCTTTCGTATCCGGGCTACACCTTCCTGAACCGCACGGCACTGACGCAGTTCAACCGCATGATGTCCGCCTATTATTCCGTCACGAACAACGCGGAGATCATGTTCAATTACGGCTACCTCGAAACCGGCAAGGAGAAGAGCAATCCCGAATCCGCGACCGGTCTGGATGTGCAGCTGCACCTGAAGCTGAAAAACGGCAGCTACGCCTTCATTTCCAACACCGCACCCTATTCATGGATCTATGAGCATCTGACCAGCTACGGCTATGTCATCCGCTATCCGGCGGAAAAGGCTGCCGTGACCGGCGTCAAGAGCGGCGGCTATACGGCCATCCGCTATGTCGGTCTGCCGCACGCGGTCTACATGACGCAGAATGATCTGTGCCTTGAGGAATACCTTGACCTGCTGAAGCGGCAGTATACATTCGGGCAGGGAATGCTGGAATTCAACGCGGGTGAGCAGCTATACCGCGTGTACTATGTGCAGGCAAGCGGCACAGGCGACACAGAGGTCCCCGTTCCGAAGAATCTGCCCTATGAGATCTCCGGAAACAATACAGACGGCTTTATCGTCACGGTTGCCGTCGGCTGAACGGACAGAGAGAGGAGGCGCGTGATGCCGGTCCGGTTTTCACAGACGGGCGGAGCAGCCGGGCTGTTCCGGCGCATCCGCGCAAAGCTTTCTGCGGGCAGATTCCGCAGAGCAGTCGTCTCTGCTGTCATTCTGCCGCGGACCGCGGCCTGCTTTGACGGACGGCTCGAGCTTCAGCTGCCTGCCGATTTCCGTGTGCGTGTGCATGAAACGGACAAAACAGTGTTTGCCGGTTCGAAATCCGGCCTGCGCCTGACAGTGATGCGGATGCCCTTCCAAGCGCCGCTCTTCCGGCTGAAGGCGGAGGAACTTGCGGCGGCGTTTCCGCAAAGCGGCGGTGCGCTGCCTGTGCTGCAGCGCGGGTTTCTGCGCCGTTCCCCGACACTGACCGCGAGCTGGGAATCCGCCGTGCTGTATCTGATTCAGGTGCGCGGCACACTGTATCTGCTGCTGATGACAGAGATCACAGCGCAGAACCGGGAGGCGGTCCTGCCGGTCTTTGCGTCTGCCCGTGTGCGCCCTGAAGCGAACCAAAAGCCATAAGAGCATCCGGCTGTCTCCGGCGGAACGGTGAAGCAGCGCTTCACTGCGATCCGCGGAGACAGCTTTTATCATCTGAATCATATTTGCAAATTCCTCCGCGGTGTGGTATAATAGAGTCATCATCACGGAAAGCAGGTGAACGCATGATATTGGAATATCTGCGTGAATTCAATCTTCTCTCTGTCGTATTGCGGCTGCTGCTTGCAACGGCATCGGGCTTTGTGATCGGCCTCGGGCGTTCGCAGAAAAACCGGAACGCCGGTCTCCGGATCTATATCCTCGTCAGTCTGGGCGCGGCTCTGACGATGCTGATCTCCTCTTTTGACTACGAAATGCTGCGGACACAGTGGGCATGGGTCGCAAAGCTCACGGATGTCAAATTCGACGGAACGAGATTTGCCGCACAGGTCATCAGCGGCATCGGCTTTCTCACCGCCGGCACGATCCTCTCGATCGAGCACCAGCAGATCTCCGGCCTGACAACGGCGATCGGACTGTTTGCCTCCGGAACACTCGGCATCGCGGCGGGCGCGGGCTTCTACGAAGCTGTGATTGCAGCGGTCATCGCCATCATTACGGCAATGGAGCTCATGTATCCCGTTGAGGTCGGCTACAAGCGCCGTCTGCGCAATATTACGGTCAGTGTCGAACTGGACGACATCGGCGATGTCAACACGGTCACGGAACGCATCCGTGCGCTCGGTGCAACGATCTATGACATTGACTTTGAGCACATGGAGCGCACGGAAGAGCATCTGCCCTCCGTGATCATTGTCATGCGGATGAGCCGCGGGAACGATTCACATTCGGCCATGCTTTCCTCCGTCGCCGAGCTTCCCTGTGTCGTCGGCGTATGCGAGCTGATTTCGTGAGAAAGGGGGAACATCTGATATGCTGAAGATTTTTGACTGTATCCGCGATGTCACCCCGCTGACCGTTCTGGTCCGGACACTGATCGCGTTTCTCTGCGGCGGCGCGGTCGGCATGGAGCGTTCCTACAAAAACCGCCCTGCCGGCATCCGCACTCACATCCTTGTCTGCATCGGCGCGATGATCGCTTCCATGACCGGTGTGTATCTCGCTGTCAACCGTCAGTTCCCGACTGACCTTTCCCGTCTCGGCGCGCAGGTCGTCTCGGGCCTCGGCTTTATCGGTGCCGGCACGATCCTTGTCACGAGAAAAAAGAGGATCAAAGGCCTGACCACGGCAGCCGGCCTCTGGGTGACCGGTATCATCGGGCTTGCGATCGGCTCGGGCTTCTATGAAGGCGGGATCTTCACGGCTGTCTGCGTGATCCTTGTAGAGATCCTCTTCGCGGACACCGGCAACCGGCTCAGAAAACAGGTCGAATACCATATCCGGCTCGGTTATCAGGATAAATCCGCGCTGGACAGCGTGCTGCGGGCCTGCAAGGACAACCGCTTTGCGATCAGCAATCTGCAGGTGACCGGCACAAACGATCAGGGGCAGCCGGGCTATATCGCGCTGATCTCACTCCGTTCACGCAGATTCATGACGATCGAAGCGCTGATGAAGCATATTTCGCAGAGCAGCGGCGTGCTTTCCGCGGAACAGACGGAAATATGACGGCTGCGCTTCCAAAACAGAACAGACCGCATCCCGGCCGTTTTCAGGCCGGGATGTTTTTGGCGGTCGTGATTCTGCACGAAACATCACGCGGATTATTGTGTAATTCGCCGAATCTGAAGCATCGCTGTCACCTTTCGCCCGTTTTCTGACGGTACTATACAGTGAGACAGTGTGAGGGCTTTCTCACAGTTTACGCTTTTTCCATCTCCTTTTGATGCGGGGGGCAGTTCCTTTCGGGGCTGTCCCCGTTTTCTTTTTCCTCCGAATCCGCCGTTATGATACAGGAATGCCCCCACCTTACGGCAGGGGCTCAATGTGTTGATCGGAAGGCATAATCATTCCGGCAGAGAATCAACGCCCGCGGGCATACGCAGAAGCGCCGGAATTTCTGCGGCTGTCAGGAAACCGTCTGAAACGCGGTTCAGATGCGGAAGCAGTGCTGGATATCCTCCAGACTGCCGATCACAAGCACCTGATCGCCCGTGTGCAGCACCATGTCCGGCATCGGCATACTGAGCCGCCCGCTGACGCGCACGGCGATTACATTGAGCTGATATTTTCTGCGGATGTCAAGCCCCGCGATCGTCTTGCTGTCCCAGTCCTTCGGTACGCGCACCTCATAGATCGACACAGAGGGATCGACCTCAAAGGTGTCGAGAATGTCATCCGACGCCTCCTTTGTCGCAATGCGGTATGCGGTCTGCTTTTCGGGATAGAAGGTCTCGTCCGCACCGTTGCGGAGCAGGAATTTCTCCTGCACATCGTTCTGTGCGCGGGAGATGACCTTGCGTGCGCCGAGCTCCTTGAGCAGCGCGGTCGTTTCCAGCGAATTCTGGAAATTGCTGCTGATCGTGACGATGCAGACATCAAAGTCCCGGATCCCGAGCGAGCGCATAAAGGTCTCGTTTGTGCTGTTGCCGATCTGCGCGTTCGTCACATAGGGCAGAATCTCGTTGATGCGCCCCTCGTCGCTGTCCACTGCCATGATCTCGCAGTGCAGCGTGCTCATTTTCTTTGCGATGTGGATGCCGAACTGTCCGGCACCGATGATCAGAACTGTTTTCATGTTTTCTCCTTATCCGACTGTGATTTTTTCCATGGGCAGTCTCGCGGTCTCTCCGCCCGTCGCAAACGCGGCATAGATCAGCGTCAGGCCGCCGACTCTTCCGGCGAACATCAGCAGCATCAGAATGATGTGTGAGGGCAGCGAAAGCCCCGCCGTGATGCCGAGTGTGAGTCCGACCGTACCGACTGCCGAGCCTGTTTCAAACAGACAGGTCACAAGCGGCAGCGATTCGATCATGCTGACTGCGATGCCCGCCGACAGAAACAGGGATGTATACATAAACAGGATCGCGCCCGCGGTGCGGACTGTCTCCTCCGGGAGACGCCGCCCGAAGCACTGCACCTGATCACGGCGCTTGTAGACGCTCAGTGCCGCGAGAAACAGCACAGCGAGCGTGGTGGTCTTCATGCCGCCCGCGGTCGAGCCGGAGCACCCGCCGATCAGCATCAGCACGATCATCAGCATGGAGCCGGATTCCCGCATCTGTGCCAGATCTGTTGTGTTGAAGCCGGCCGTTCGCGCCGTGACGCTCTGGAACAGCGAGTGCAGGATGCGCTCCTTGACCGGTTCTCCGCCGTATTCAAAGAAAAAGAAGACCACGGCCGGCAGGATCAGCAGAAACGCGCTCGTGACCAGCACGACCTTTGTCTGCAGCCGGTACTTGCGGAAGTGAAATTTATGCTGCGCGACATCGTCCCATGTCAAAAAGCCGATGCCGCCCAGAATGATCAGCAGCATGATGACCGTGCTGACATATGCATTGCTGCCGTAGCCTGTCAGCGACGAAAACGGCTCCCGCACGCCCATCAGGTCAAAGCCTGCGTTGCAGAACGCCGAGACCGAATGAAACAGCGAATACCACAGCCCCTTTGCGACGCCGAAATCGCGGCAGAACACCGGGCTGAGCAGCAGCGCGCCGGTCAGCTCAAAGGCGGCTGTCATTTTCAGAATGAATTTCGTCAGATGCAGGATGCCGCCGACCTGCGGCGCGGAGATCGAATCCTGCAT
>JAGDBX010000078.1 GCA_018110935.1 Oscillospiraceae bacterium | reverse complement strand
CGCCCGTCGTGCTCGGCTTGCCGAGTTCGGTGATCTCGCCGTTTTCGATCGTGAAGGTGAACTCGGTCACAACGGTATAACCGTCCGGTGCCGTGTTCTCGATCAGGGTGTACTTGCCGTCCGGCAGGCCCTTCATGTCAACATCCTTGTCAGAGGATGTCCATGTAATGGTGTTGCCGGTGCGCTCGACCTTGTCGTCCTTCGCGTTCTCAACGCTGATCTTGTAATTGCCTTCGCTGTCCTTATCGTTCAGCTTTGCGCCCTCTTCGGATGCTTCATCCAGTCTGAGCGTCATCTCAGCGCCTTCCAGCACTTCGCCGCCCATGTCGGATTTGCTGATCGAAATTGTGGAGATGTCGTCCTTCACAACGATCTTGTGATCGTCCTTGACGACAGTGCCGTCCTCGAGTTCCTTGTCGGCAAGGCCGATGATCTCGGTTTCGCCGTCCGTCACAGCCGTAACGGAACCGGTATCGACCGCACCGTCCTTCATCTTGAAGGTGAAGCTAGAAGTGACCTTTGTGTAGCCGTCCGGTGCGCCGACCTCCGTCAGCTCATACTCACCGTCCGGAAGATTGCTGATCGCCGCGTCCTTGTCAGAGGATTTCCATGTGATGGTATCCGCGGTTCTGGTGACCTCGTCACCCTTGGCGTTTCTGACGGCAACAATATAATTGTCCTCGCCGTCCTTTGCGTCAAGTGTATCGCCCTCGTTATCAGCCTTGACCAGTCTGAGCGTCATCTCGGCGCCTTCCAGCACTTCGCTGCCCGCGATGTCGGTCTTGCTGATCTTCAGTGCTTCCTTGTCATCCTTGACAATGAGGCGGGATTCATCCTTGAGCGTTGTGATCTCGCCGACTGCTTCGATCTTTTCGCCGGATTCATCCGTCAGGAAGGAACCGTCAGTATTGATCTTATAATAGGTGCCGCGCTCTTCTCTGACCAGATCGCCGTCCGCGTCTTTGCAGACCGGATTTCTGTCCGCGTCGAGCAGATCGCCGATCTCAACATCGCCGGTGGTGACCGCCGTCTTGTCGATATCGCTGACCTTGCCGCCGGAAACGGTGAAGCCGAATTTGCTGACGACCTCGAAGCCCGACGGTGCCGCCGTCTCCTCGAGCTCGTACGCGCCGTCCGCGAGATTCAGGAAGGAAACCCTGCCCGCCTCGACGACCACAGCGCCGTCCTCGACCTTCGCGTTCTCGATCTTATTGACCGAGGTGACCGCGGTCTTGTTGTAATCGGCACGGATGTGATACTCAGTGCCGTCCTCCATCGCCACGACATAAGCGCCGTCGCGGATGCCCGCGACCACGATCTCGCCGTCGGAGGTCATTTCATCTGTCACATACTTGTTCAGCTCCGGCTTTTCATTGATCCGGGTGCCGTTGACTGTCACATGGTTGAAGGTGTTGCCGCGGACGGTGAATTTGCCCGTGGCCTTGATCGTAACGATCTTGTCATTATAGTCGTCACCGTCGGCGTCATCCGCGATGCCGGTTCTGATCTCGTCGCCGAGTTCTTCCATCGGCGTCTTGATCTGCACGCCCTCCGGCGCAGTGCCGTCCGCTTTCGTCAGGCGGAACTTCGCGCCTTCGACCTCATTGCCGTCCAGATCCTGCTTGCTCAGCTCGACCGTATCCTGCTTGTCAGAAAGTGTGATCTGATCGTAGGATGCGTTGGCGTCGCCGCCCTCCGCGAGGACAGGGAAGCCGTCCGCGTCGGTGCCGACCTTGAAGGTTTTGGGCTCCGCGGTCTGATAGCCGCTCGGTGTGGTTTTTTCGGTAACGGTATAGGTGCCTTCCGGCAGATTGACGAAGATGACCGCGCTGCCGATCGTAGTCCACTCAAAGACAGATGCGGAAGGATCGGTATCCCCGATCACATTCTCCCTGAGTGCCTGCGGTGTCTCGTGGTCGTTCTGCGCGTTGCCGTCCGCCGTGAGGAAGAGCTGGCTGTCACGCGCGACAACACCCGCCGCGTCAAGGTCGATCGGATCGCCGGAAGCGTCCGTACCCGTGAGGGTAAGGACCGCGCCCGGAACAGGCGTGTCGGAAGCAGCGCCGGACAGCGGATCGACATACGGCTTCGTCTTGCGGATGCCGACCGTGAAGCGCTTGTTGACAGCCGTCACGGACTTGTTGGTGTGTTCGGAAGTCGCGTCCTTGACCTCGCCGTTCTCGATCGTCACGGTAACCGCTGCCATTCTGGCGTATCCCTCCGGTCCCTTGACCTCCTCGAGCAGATATCTGCCGTCCGGCAGATCATTCACGGTGCCGCCCGCGGGGACCCCGAACACGCTTGAATAGAACCGGATGTCATTGTCTGCCAGCGTTGTCCACTCAATGGACATATTGTCGGCAGCCTTCTTGTAATAGCCCGGCGTGGACACAGGGTGTGTCGCGTCGGCCATTCTGTATCCGCCTCTCGGGCTGACTGTCACAGCGGAAAGGTCATCGCCCTCAACGGCCGGAGCTGTCAGCGTCAGGCGGAGCGTCGCGCCCTCAAGGCGCTGTGCCGCGGAAATGACTCTCATGCTGTCGGGATCCGCGAGCTCCTTCGCGTCATTGACCTTGCGGAACGCAATGCCTCTGGCGCTGTCGTCATCATTCTGAACGGAGATCGTGCGGTTGCCCAGACCTGCGCCGTTTCCGGTGTAGGTCGCGGTATAGCCGCGGATCGGTTCTTCCTGTATATAATAATAGTATGGGAACTTTTCATCGTTGAATTTCGGAAGTCTTTCCCACGCATAGGACCAGCCCGAACCGGTGACCTCCACAGTCTCGCCGACCTTCTCGGCCTCCTGTGCCTTGATCTCGTCGCGGACCTTGTAGTCCTCGCTCTCGTCATCCGGCTCAAGCTCACGGATGATGGTCAGTCTTCCGCCCTGCACGATCAGGTCGTAGGCGGTCGTGGTGGTTCTCGCCCTCAGGCCCGCGCCGGATGTCGCGGTCACGAGCAGGCGGTATGTACCGTCCGTGCCGCAGGCGACATAATCGGTACCGGTCGCATCATCCGTCACGCGCTCAAATGTCACTGCGCCCTCGAGCTTCGTGGAGCCGGTCGCAGTCGCGGCGGCGTCATTCAGACTGAAGGTCTTGGTCGTGCCCATCTGCCGCTGGATGATCGAGGAGAATTTCTCGGCGAGATACTGCTCGCCCTGTTCGGCGATGCCGACCACATCCTCCAGATTCATGCCGCGCTGCAGCGTGCGGTAAAGCGTCAGTCTGACGGTCTCGCCGTCATGGCTGTTGCCGTCGCCCCAGACCTTTTCGCCTGTGATCCTGATCCTTTCCGACTCCACGACCGGATTGCGGAAGAAGGATGTGTGGGTTTCGGCCTCAACGACGATATCGTCTGCGATCAGCGTACCGTCGCAGGAATTTGCCAGAAGGACCATGCCCGGCGCAAGATACGCGCCGATCGACTGCTGCGGTTCGATCGCAGCCTTTTTTCCGCTTCCTTCCGGAAATTCCTTGTAGTTGTAGATGTTGTAGAGCACGTTTGTGCCCTGCTTCAGAGCGGTCTGCTCCTGGCCGGCAGACAATTTCTGACCGCTGACCGTCTCAAACTTGAACAGATTGGAATCGAGCTCCAGATACGCAAGCTCCTCCATGTCGATGTTGACGATCAGCGTCTGATTGCCCCTGTATTCGTCATCGACCAGATTCACATTGTCGATCACGAAGCCGCCTGTATTCTTGTTCGCGATGATATCGGTGGCCTTCAGCCGGATGACGTTCGTGCCGCTCGTCGCAAGAGAATAGCGTCTCTCACCGGCGCTGTTCTTCTCCCAGCTGACATCGATCGTCGGCTCCATCTCGCTGAACTGCTTGGACAGCGCAAACGCCTTGTTGCGCTCCGCCTCAAAGTCAATGAAGTTCTCAGACGCGTGTGCGTAGGCTCTGACAGAAGCGTTCGAAGCCAGCGTGACGATATCGCCGCTGCCCGGACCGTAATGCAGGATGGTGTCTCCGTATCCCGCTGTGCAGGGATAATCGATCGGGCTGCCGTTGCGCTTCGTGATCTCGTTGTTGACCGGAACATAGAGGTCTGTGCTCTGTGCCATATCCCAGCCGTGCGCGGCGCCCGCGTCCCACGGGTCCAGTGTGTTTGTCTCGAAGTTGTAATCTCTGGACATCTCATCCATGGACTTGCTGATGACAGAGAGCGTTCTGCCTGCCCACTCCTGGTTGATGCCCTGCGATGCCAGATTGCCCTTGTGGTAGACCGGCGTCGCGAAGTTGCCGTTGACATGGTTTCTGGTTGTTACGGAATGAAATCCGAACAGGTGGAAATTGCCCGGGATGCCAAGGGGATTGTCCTGATAAAACGGCGTCGCAGTGTAGTCGTCGAAAATCGGCAGACCGTCGCTCGCTGTTCCGCCGTCGGCTGAGACCTTTGTGCTCTTCGCACCCGGGAATTTGCCCGTGAACGAAGTGAGCACCAGCGCCAGTGACGCGACCGCACTGAGTGTCCGCTTCCCCCAAGTTGTTTTCATAGGGTCATTCATCCTTTCTCTGAGTTGTTCATAGTCCCCCAACGGTGTTTCGGTTTATCTGGAAAATCGGGAATCCGCACAGCCATGCCACCCGCACTGCCGGAACCGACGCACCGGACTGTCCGCCCGATGTGCCGCCGGAGCCGATGCCCCTGCACATTCGCCCGTTGCTGAAATCGGCGGATGCCAAGCCCCACCCCGCAGCCGCCGCACCCGTAAAGCGTCCGCGTTCTGCAGCGCTTCACCCAGCGCCGCGTTCCGTTTTCCATGCTCTGTTTTTCACCGGAAAACGTGCATTTTCCGGTGAAATTCTATACGCACAGTAGCATAGAGAGTCACAATACTTATTATACTGTATTTCAGGAAAATGTCAATATAAAAAGGCATTTTTCGGCGTTTTGATACTGCCGTTCCGCCGCTGTAGTATCGCTGTTTCGGCGTTTTCGTGCATCCGGGCACACGATTTCGGGGGCTTCCGTTGTTTCAGCTTGTATTACCCGTTTTACCCGTTAATTTTTAGACAATCCGACGAACATATGCAGTTTTTCCACGCAAAAACGGCATTTTGAATCTACTGTCAATGATATTCCATCCGCTTTTTACTACCTGTATTATATTAAAACAGGATTCAGACAACGGGGGAGCGGACCTGAATCCGGTCTTCTGAGGAGAGGGGAGTGCGTTTTTGTTGACAATCAGGAGTTGTTATAGTTTATTCAATATAATGTATGTGGTTGTTATTATGAGATAACAATGCCAAAAAACCGGATCTCCGCGCGATGCAGAAATCCGGTTTTTGTGTAAAACGCCCAAAACGCTACAAGTTTTTTTGTGCGGTCTGCGAGCGCTCAGACCATGAGATCACAGATCATCCGGCTCAGCGCGACCGGGTCCTCAACCGGCAGTCCCTCGATCAGGAGTGCCTGCTGATAGAGCAGCTTCGTGTAGTCCGCGAGCTTGTCCCTGTCTTCCGTCAGCAGCCGCTGCAGCGTGCCGAAGACCGGATGCTCCGGATTCAGCTCGAGCACACGCTCCGCCTGCACCTTTTCGCCGCCGGGTGCCTGATTCAGCACGCGCTCCATGTCCAGTGAAAGCTGTCCCTCGCTCGAAAGGCAGACCGCGTGGCTCTTGAGGCGGCCGGAGAGGCGCACGGTCTTGACCTTGCCCTCCAGCGTCTTCTGCATCTCGTCAAAGAGCTCCTTCGCCGCGGCGTTCTTCTCCTCCAGCGCGGTTTTATCCTCCTCGCTTTCAAGCCCGAGGTCGCCCGCGGAGACATTCTTCAGTTCCTTTTCGGCATACTGCCCGAGCATTTTGACCGCAAATTCATCGACGCGGTCGGTCAGATACAGCACCTCATATCCCTTGTCGCGCACAAGCTCCGCCGCCGGCAGAGATCTGCAGCGCGTCACGCTCTCGCCCGCCGCGTAGTAGATGCACTTCTGATCCTCACGCATCCGCGAGACATATTCGGCAAGCGTCGTGAAGCCCTCGTCGTTCTCACAGCCAGAGCTGTGGAAGAGGAGCAGATCCTGCAGAAGCTCCTTGTTCGCGCCGAAGCCCTCATAGACGCCGTATTTCAGCTGCACGCCGAACGCCTTCCAGAATTCCTCATATTTGGCGCGGTCGGTCTTGAGCAGCTTTGCCAGTTCGTTCTTGATGGATTTTTCAAGCGATTTCGCAATCAGCCGGAGCTGTCGGTCATGCTGCAGCATTTCGCGGGAGATGTTCAGAGAGAGGTCCTCCGAATCAACAAGGCCGCGCACAAAGCTGAAATGATCGGGCAGCAGGTCGGCACATTTCTCCATGATCATGACGCCGTTCGCGTAGAGCTGCAGCCCCTTTTCGTAGTCCTTCGTGTAGAAGTCAAACGGCGCCTTCGCGGGGATATACAGCAGGCTGTTGTAGGTGACAGTGCCCTCGCTGCGGTTGTGCAGATGCAGCAGCGGATCGGTGTAATCGTAGAACTTGTCGTGATAGAACTGATTGTATTCGTCGTCCGTCAGCTCGTTTTTGTTCTTCTTCCAGAGCGGGACCATGGAGTTGAGCGTTTCAGTCTCGGTGTACGGTTCGTACTGATCCTCCGTACCCTCGACCTTTCTCTGCCGCGTCACTTCCATGCGGATCGGGAAGCGGATATAGTCCGAATACTTCTTGACCAGCTGGCGCAGGCGGTATTCCTCCAGAAAATCGCTGTAATGCTCATCGTCGGTATCGTCCAGCAGCTCCAGCGTGATCTCCGTGCCGACAGTCTCCTTGTCGCAGGTGTCGATCGTGTAGCCCTCTACACCCTCGGACTGCCAGATATAAGCCGTGTCAGAGCCGTATGCCCGCGTGCGCACAGTAACGCGCTTTGCGGCCATGAACGCCGAATAGAAGCCGACGCCGAACTGTCCGATGATGTCGGCGTTTTCGCCGAGATCGTTCTCGCTTTTGAACGCCCGCGAACCCGAATGTGCGATCACGCCGAGATTCTGCTCCAGCTCCTGAGCCGTCATACCGATGCCGTTGTCGGTGACCGTCAGCGTGCGCGCCTCCTTGTCCGGGCGCAGCTCAATGCAGAATTCATCGCGCTTTGTGCCGACCCCGTCATCGGTCAGCGAGCGGAAATAGAGCTTGTCGATCGCGTCGGACGCGTTCGAGATCAGCTCACGGAGAAAGATCTCCTTGTGTGTATAGATCGAATGGATCATCAGGTCGAGCATCCGCTTGGATTCCGCCTGAAACTGTTTCTGTTCCATTGTTTCATCATCCTTTCGCAGAATTAGCACTCTGGCGCTCTGAGTGCTAATCCAGTATACCACATTTTCGCAAAAAAGCAACTGTTTTCACGCAGTATTCACAAGATTTTCACGAGCAGCACACGCTTCCTGCTGTTTTTTGCGATGCTGTCTGCGGGCGCCGCAGCAAAGTTGTATTGTTTTTGGTGTGATTTTGCTCTGCGCAACATACAACTATTTGTGCAAAGTATCCAATCAGGCAAGATGAAACTATATTAAGGGATTATTCAGGTTCACAGTTTTTGTTCTGTATAATTGACACAATTGGCTACTATCAGTATAATCAAATCATGAAAGGAGGCTTAGGGGGAAATCCAAAGCTGGGCAGTGTATGTTTGTCATACGCCATCCGGTTGTTTCATTTCTTTTCATTTTCGTCTTTTTTTCGTATCTGTGATCGGACAATATACTAATACTTCCGGTCAGGCATGGCAAACAAATACCAAATCACCGGTCAGTTTTCCTGGCACACTCCAGATAGAATCACAGCGCACATCATTTCAAAAAAACCAAGAAAACAAGGAGAATTCAACATGAAAAAGAAGATTTTTGCAGCAATCTGCTCCGTCACCATGCTGGCGGGCACCGCGGCATTCGCACCGGATGCCGTTCTGTTCGGTTCCTCTGACGCGATCGTCGCAGAGGCATATTCCGGCTACGCCAACGGCTGCCACTGGGAATATGAGATGGATATTACAGGCTACCGCATCACCAGATGCCGCAACTACCAGCATCTGACTTCCATCACCATTCCGTCCGTACTGTTCGGAACGCCGGTCACTGCTATCGATGACAATGCTTTTGTAAGCGGCGGAGACAGCAACTGCCAGTATGTCGAAACCGTCACGATCCCGGAGGGCGTGTATAGAATCGGAAACTGTTTTTTCCAGAACTGCAAAAAGCTCAAATACGTCAACTTCCCCAGCAGCCTTAAGCTGATCGGCAGCTACGTTTTCTCCGGCTGCTCCAAGCTTCAGAACATCAACGTCCCGAATAATGTCGAGCGAATCGGCAGCCGTTTCTGTGAGAACGCGACCTCTCTGACCAGCGCCACGCTCGGCACGAAGCTCGAAATGCTCGGCGATTACGGTTTCTACGGCTGCAGCGCCATGACATCCTTCAGCTGCCCCAGCCAGAAGATCACCCAGTTCGGTTACGGTTCCCTCTGGGCAAACCGCTATGCGGACAACTACCTCGCAACACATAACGATCTGGTGCTTGGCAGCGGAACACTGCTTTACCGCTATGTCGGAAGCAGCAGCACCGTCAGATACAACAATGTCAAATATGTCTTTGACTATGCCTTCGGCGGCGACGCATGGACCGGCGGCAGCAGCGTGAACAACATCTATCTCCCGCAGGCCACGACCTTCGGCACAAACGCATTCAAGAAGGTGGCCGGCAAGAACGTTCACCTCAACGCGACGGTCTGCAGAAATGCTTACGGCAGCAATTACAAGTCCATTGTCGAGAACTTCTGCAAACCTGCAATCGTCAAATGGGATGCATGATTCCCGCTCAGAATCAGCATAACAGTCATACTTTGTAATTCAGCAGAAGGTAAATCAGAAACAGGGCAGTTCCGCAAGAGAGGGCGGGGCTGCCCTGCCGTTTTTTTGCGGACATTTTCTGAATATTCTGTTAATTCACCGCAATTAACAACAAATCCGCGATTCGCACAAACTCGCCGTTAGTATGCAATATAATTTTGATTTTCGTGACAATTTCATTGTATTTCTGTTGACACAGCCGCAAAAATCGGCTATAATCACACATAAGGAGGAAAAGCAGCGGGAATCTCCCCGCAATCGGACAGTGCATATTTGCCGTACGCATCCGATTTTCGTTTTTTTATTTTAGGGGCTTCTTTTTTATGCAATTGCGCACCAGTTGTCGCAATCTCTTTTCAATCCGGTCGAATTCGTAAGACAAATAAATACCATTTACACTGTCTGAACCGTTGACCTATAGAAACAGCAACCAGTCTGAAATCTGAAATGAAAAAGGAGTTACAATTTATGAAAAAGCAAATCTTTGCAGCGATCTGCTCTGTCACGATGATGGCAGGCGCAGCCGCATTCACACCCGCACTCGACCTTACGGCCGACAACGCGATCGTCGCCTCCGCAGTTGATATGTGGTACGAAACGATCGGCTTTGTCCGGTACGGCGTCACTTACACCAATGATATCAACTCCATGGCCGACTATAAGATCGTATACGCAGCTAACCAGGCACTCCAGCCCATCGATGTCACCATTCCGACCACTGTCGCCGGCAAGCCGGTCACTGCGATCGGCGACAATATTTTCATGAACACAAACCGCCTGAAAGCTGTCAGCGTCCCGAACGGCATCGCTACCATCGGAGATAATTTCCTCAGAAACTCGACGGTTACCAACATCAATTTCAACGGAAACCTCTACGTGATCGGCGACGACTGCTTCCGTGATACGACGAGCCTCAAGAACGTCAATATTCCCAGCATGACCCACACCATCGGCAACAATTTCTGCTATCACGCCACCGGCCTGCAGACCATCAACTTCGGCACCGCTGTCCAGACGGTCGGAAGCAGCTGCTGCGAAGGCTGCACATCGCTGAAAACCGCCAACCTCAACAGCAATCTGGAGTATCTCGGCGACTACGCGTTCTATGGCTGCAGCGCCATGACAGCCTTCAACTGCCCGTCCACGCACCTCGGCGAAGGCTGGACCGGCCCTGACATTGGCGGCGGCATCCTCTGGGCGAACAAGTGGGCGGACGACAGACTTTCCAACCCGAACACGACTGACCTGATTTTTGGCAGCGGAACCTTCCTTTACCGCTATGTCAAGAAGCTCACCGCCAACACGAACATCACCTACACCAATGTCAAGTATGTCTATGATTACGCCTTCGGCGGAGATGCGTGGACCTACGGAAATAAGGTCAGAAAGGTCTATCTGCCGGCTGCTGAAAGGATCGGTCATTACGCATTCAAGAAGTGCCCGTATGCTACCGTTTATCTCTCGCCCTCCAAGATGCGGGCGACCTACGGTTCCAACTACAGACAGATCGTGGAGCAGCGCTGCGCTCCCGCAACTGTCAACTGGAATTATTACACCTGATTCTGCGCGTTTTTACTGAAAGAAGAGAGGTTTTCGAGCGGGGCAGCTTTCCGGACGGAGAGCTGCCCCGTCCTGCTGTTGATAAGGTATCGCTCCGCGATGATCATAATGGAGCGCTGCGCCAAACCCCGCGCAGAAGATGCCAAAAGACGCGAATCGCAGCCCGTTTATCACTGTTGCCGAAAAACAGCGCTGTGATTTGGTAAATATTGCTATTGCAATTCTTTTTGATTTATGGTATAATAAGAAATCTACTTTTCGTAATCCGGAACGGAGGCGGTACGGTGAAACAGGCAGACATCGTCATTACGACGGCGAAATCCGCCGGCTTCTGCTTCGGCGTGGACCGCGCCGTCAAGCTCGTCTATGAGGCACTCGATGCCGGAAAGCGCGTCGCGACGCTCGGCCCGATCGTGCACAACGCCTCTGTCGTCAACGACCTGCTCGAACGCGGCGCCCGCATCATTTCAGATGTCTCTGAGCTCCATGACGGAGAAACGCTCATCATCCGCGCACACGGTGTCGGCAGAGCGGTCTATGAGGCGCTGGACGCCCGCGGCAACGAGGTCATTGACGCGACCTGCCCCTTTGTGGCGCGCATCCACCGCATCGTCACCGAACAGACCGCCGCAGGCAGGCATATTCTCATCGCCGGAGACCCCACACATCCCGAGATTCAGGGGATTGTCGGGCACTGTACTCAAAATTATACAGTTTTTAAAGACCAAACAGAATTAAAGTATCTGATTGATAGAACTTTGCCGCAAAGGCTTGCGTTAATCGCGCAAACTACTTATAATAAAATACTATGGGGGGAGTGTATGAAACTGCTTCCTTCCGATGATCCCGATCTGCTCGTTTTCGACACGATCTGCAACGCGACCGCCGCCCGTCAGTCAGACGCGGATGCGCTCTCAAAGGCATCCGATCTGATGATCGTCGCAGGCGGGAGGCACAGCTCAAACACCGTGAAGCTCTATGATGTCTGCCGGAGAAACTGTCCAACATGGCACATCGAGGATCCGGCGGAGCTCAGTGCCCTCACAGCGGAGCTTTGCGAAGCGGCACAGGCCGCGCTCCGCGCAAAGCCGGCAGAAAGCAGGATCCTGCATATCGGCATCACGGCAGGCGCAAGCACACCCGCCCACATAATTAAGGAGGTTCAAACCAATATGTCTGAAATCATTGACACCATCAACACCACCCCGGAAAGCGAGGAATTCAGCTTCGAGGCTGAGCTCGAAAAGAGCTTCAGAAAAATTCGTAAGGGAGACCGGGTCCGCGGCATCGTTGCGTCCATCAGCGGCAACAGCGAAGTCATGGTTGATTTGGGTGCCAAGCAGACCGGTTATATTACCCTCTCCGAACTGACCACCGATACATCGAAGAAGCCCTCGGACATCGTCAAGGTCGGCGATGAGCTCGACCTTGTCGTCATTCAGGTGAATGACGCTGAAGGCACCGTCCAGCTTTCCAAGCGCCGCGTCGATGAACTGATCGGCTTTGAGACAATCAAGAATGCAATGGAGAGCAAAGAGGTCCTCGAGGGTACTGTGCAGAGCGTCGTCAAGGGCGGTCTGCTCGCAAGCTGCAACGGCGTCCATGTGTTCATTCCGGCTTCCCGCTCCGGTCTTTCCCGCGGGGCAGATCTCAGCGTTCTGCTCAAGCAGAACGTCCGCTTCATCATCGTCGATGTCAACGAGCAGCGCCGCAGAGCGGTCGGCTCCATCCGCGATGTGCAGTTCGCAGAGCGTGATGCCGCAAAGGCAAAGTTCTGGGAGACCGCAAAGGTCGGCGATGTCTTCACCGGCGAGGTCAAGTCGCTCACCAATTACGGCGCGTTCGTCGATCTGGGCGGCATTGACGGCATGGTCCATGTCTCTGAGCTGAGCTGGAGCCGCATCCACCAGCCGAGTGATGTCGTCGCGGTCGGCGACACCATCGAGGTCTTCATCAAGGCGCTCAATCCGGAGACCGGCAGAATTTCGCTCGGTCACCGCCGCCCGGAGGACAATCCGTGGCTCAAGTTCCTGAACGGCTACCATGTCGGTGATGTCGTTGAGGCAACCGTCGTTTCCATCACGGCTTTCGGTGCGTTCGCCCGCATTACGGACGGCATCGACGGTCTGATCCATATTTCTCAGCTCTCCAATGAGCGCGTCGCGAATGTCAAGGATGTCGTCAGCATCGGCGATACCGTGACGGTCAAGATCACCGCGATCGACGAGGAGAAGAAGCGCATCAGCCTTTCCATCCGTGCGGTCGGCGAGGACGCTGCCGAGGAGGAAGAGCAGGAGGCACCGGTTGAGGCGGCTGAAGAGGTCGTCTACTCCGATGACGCGCCTGCTGAGGCTCCCGCAGAGGACGCTGCTGAGTAATTTATGAACGAACGGTCTGAGTCCGGCTCAGATTTTCAAAAGGAGGACGGAGCTCATTCGTCCTCCTTTTTAATTTTGCCCGAAATCCGGCTTTCTCCGCCTTTTTTGGAGATTGACAGCCGGCGGGAGATATGGTATCATATAACTGCAGTTATTATCCATGAATCCATGAAAGGAGGCACCCCGTGAACAAAAACGGAAAGGCACTGATCGTCGCGCTGACCGTCGTCGAGGTGATCCTCGCACTGATCGTATTCAATGTGCTGAACAAGCCGGCGATCGCACCGTGGATCAAGTATCTCAGCGTGTTCGGGATCGTTGCGGCGGGACTTGCCGCGGATGCCGCGATCCTCGCCGCGAACCGCGCCTCCGCCGTCAGCGATGCGAAGCGTCTCAGGGATGCGGACGATTATCTGCGCGCGTTTCACGCGTGGCTCGAAGAGGACACCCCCTTTGCCGAGCATATCAAAATCGCGATCCGGCAGCTTGAGTCCTTAAAGCGCAAGCAGGCCGCGCTCCGCTCCGTGCTCGACGACTCAAAGGACAGCCCGTTCTTCTCGGTCGCGCAGGAGGTCGATTCCTACATTCTCGCGAACAGCCGCCGGATCCTGAACCGCGTCATGATCTACGACCAGAACGAGCCGCACAAATTCAATATGCACGTCGCATATCTGCAGGAGATCCTCGGGCAGAACGCCCATGTGCTCTCTGACTTTGAAAACCTGATCCTGGAAGTCTCGCAGATCGGTGACGACGCGGCAGACGCTTCGACGCCGATGCTCACCGAGCTGACCAACGCGCTCCGGCAGGTCCGCACAAACGATGACCCGCAGTGGGGACAGGAACCGGAGCAGCTCCGGCAGGACGGCCCCGGCGGAATGATGCAGATGTAAACCGGCGGCCTGACAGCTGCCGAAAGGAGAGAAATATGAAACAGCTTCTGCCTCTGCTGCTGACAGCAGCGGCACTGCTCACTTTGCTTCTGTTCGGCGGATGCGCGGAGGGCAGCAGCACCGACTCCGGCGGAGAGCCGTTCACCGTCGAGGATGTCACGGCAGAGGAGAGCAGCACTACAACAGAAACGACACATTCCAGTCTGGTATTCACCACGGCTGCCTCCACCGAAAGCTCCGAAACGGTCACGACAACAACCACCAAGCCGACCGTCGTCGGATTGTGGGTGCTGGACAGCACCGTCACAAACGGGCAGGTGCAGGAGGTTGACACCAGTGAGGAGCCGCCTATCGCCTACCGCTATGTGCTGCAGTATGACTTTGCAAAGAACGGCAAGGTTTCCCGCATACACCCGCTGTACGGCTACAGAGAGGAGGGAACATGGAGCTACGGGGAGACCGGCATCAGCCGCGTCATTCTGACATTCCCGTATCACCATCTGTTCAATCCGCTTGAACAGCCCGAAGAGCTCGCGTTTGAGAACGGTACTCTGTTCTCCATGGAGTGGCCGGAAGGAACAGACCGCTACTTCAAACGCGTGCAGGAGCTGCCGGAGGCGGATCCCGTGCGCGCCGCGGACGGAAAGACAAGGCTTGCCGTCTCGGGATACTGGGAGTGTGCGTGGGTGAACACGGGCGAAACACAGTACACGGATCAATACCAGGGCGTGGATGTGAAATCCATGAAAATGGAGATCAGCCTCGGCGGAACCTGTATCCTGCACCGGAACAGCAGCCCGGAGGAATACGCGGCGTATTCGCTGATTTTCCTCTCTGACAACAGCATGGAGCTGCGTCTGCTCCGCAGCAAAAGCACACTCAGCACAATCGGACAGCTGGAGGGAACGGTTCAGATCAAGAACGGTTACCTCGTCTGGCGATACTCTGACACGGTATCCTACTGCTTCCGTTCCGTCACGAAAGAACAGTTTCTGAATTCTCTGACGGGCGCTGTCACAGTTCCGGAAGGGAACTGAAGAAAGGAGTTATCATGGCAAAGAAATCAAAATCCGGTGTCAGCTTCATGATCGGCATCGCCGCTCTGATGATCGCACTGATCGTCGGCGGTATCGTCATCAGCAAACTGTTCAGGGGCAAGAGCCCCGACGCGTCCCGGGAGACTGCGATCACGCAGCTTGAGAAGAAGCTCAAGCGCATCAAGGTCACCGATGTCCCCGCGCGGAAGGCGACTGTCGAGATCGACAGCGGAAACCTTGCCGAAGAGCTGCCGGATATCTCCAAGTATCCGCTGAGCGTGGACGGCAGAGGAGACCTGCAGATCGAGATCTTCTCCTCGACCGAAAAGTCCTCTTCCGGCACCGACGGCTGGCTCAACGAAGTCGCTGAAAAATTCAACCGTGAACACCATGAGATCGGCGGCCGGTGGGCAACGATCTCCGTGCGTCCGGTCGCTTCGGGCGCCGCGATCGACTACATTGTTTCCGGCAAATATGTGCCGGAGGTCTATTCTCCGTCCAACATCCTCTGGGGCGAAATGCTCAAGTCTCAGAATGTGGATATCCGCCTTATCAAAGACCGCATCGCCGGCAATACCGCGGGCATTCTGGTCAGCCGCGACACCTACTCCAAGCTGGAGGGGCTGTACGGCTCGGTGGATGTCAGCTCGGTCATCCAGGCGACCGTCAACAGCGAGATCACCATGGGCTACACAAACCCCTATGCTTCCTCGACCGGTCTGAACTTCCTTGTCACAGCGCTGGAGGAATTCGACGGAAACGACATTCTCAGCCCGGACGCGACCTCAAAATTCCAGAAATTCCAGCAGAATGTTCCGTTCGTCTCCTATTCGACGCTGCAGATGCGTGATGCTGCCGCAAAGGGCGTTCTGGACGCCTTCATTCTGGAGCACCAGTGCTTCATGAATGTCGCGGATCTGCGCGACTACCGCTTCATCCCGTTCGGCGTGCGCCATGACAACCCGGTCTACACGCTGGGAACGCTCTCTGACGAGCAGAACGAGCTTGTCACGACCTTTGTGGACTACTGCCTCAACGACGAGAACCAGCGCCTTGCGAAGTCCTACGGCTTCAATCAGGACGCAGTCGCATCGCACAACAAGACACTTCCGGCAAACATCAACGGTGCGGCACTGATCAGCGCACAGAAGCTCTGGAAGACCGAAAAAGACGCGGGCAGCCCGGTCATGGCCGTCTTCATCGCGGATGTCTCCGGCAGCATGGGCGGCGCACCGCTGCAGAATCTGCAGTCCTCGCTCATCAACGCGTCAAAGTATATCAATGACACGAATTATGTCGGTCTGGTCACCTACAGCTCGAATGTTTCGGTCAATCTGCCGATCGCGAAATTCGACCTCAATCAGCGCAGCTACTTCACCGGCGCGGTGGAGGATCTTTCCCCGGGCGGCAACACGGCAACCTATGACGCGGTGCTGGTCGGTCTGAATCTGCTGAAGGAAGCACAGGAAAAGATCCAGTCGGAGTCCGGTCAGCAGGTCAAGCCGCTGCTCTTTGTGCTGAGCGACGGTGAAACGAATGTCGGCAACAAGCTGGGCGACATCAAGAGCATCGTGGAAGGCATGGATGTACCGTGCTACACGATCGGCTATAACGCAAACCTGAAGGCGCTCAGCGAGCTATCCGCGATCAATGAGGCCGCGAGCATCAACGCGGACAGCGACGATGTCATCTACAATCTGAAGAGCCTCTTCAACGCACAGATGTAAGCAGATTATGCCACAGACAGAAAGCCCCCGCCTGACGGCGGGGGCTTTCTCATAATAAAAGTTTCGCTCAAGCCTTTTCAAAGGCTTGCGGGGTCGAGGGGCAGAGCCCCCGTCGCCGCCCGCAGGCGGCGAAACACCCCCGCATCAGAAGAGCTCGGCGGGCTTGGGGGCCTGCGATAGAGGCCCCCATTCTTAAATAGCATCCGCGAAGCGGATACCTTTTTATTCATTATTCATCAAGTCTGCACTTTATCCATACCATGCTTTGCAAAAAAATT
>JAGDBX010000077.1 GCA_018110935.1 Oscillospiraceae bacterium | reverse complement strand
GCATTCGCGCCCCGCGCCCAGCGAAAACCCCTGCCGGACACAGGATAAAAGCGAGAAATCGAAGCGCAACCAGACCGGATTCATAAGCCACGGACTCGAGTGGATGAAACAGAAAGAAACCGGCGGCGCAGCCGCCGGTTTCCACTCACCTTCCATTCGCGCCCCGCGCCCAGTGAAATCCCTGCCGGACATAGGATAAATACAAGAAACCGAAGCGCAAGCAAACCGTTTTCATAAGCCGCCATGCTCCATTATGCCCGAAATCTCCCCCGCCGTATCGCCCGAAAACAGTCAAACCGCAGAAAATCCCGCTTTTGTCGCATCTTGCCGAAAGATAAAACGATTTTGCCGCTTCGCCGCCGCCGCTTTCCCCTGCCCCGTCAGTTTTCGTCAGAGTGCCGCAAAACACTCTCCGATTTTTGTTGAGAATGCAGACAAGCCGCACCGTTTTTGTGGATTGTTCCGATATTTGCGCCCTTTTTTTGTCATTTCCGGCTATTGCATTTTCAAAGAAAAAGGGGTATAATGATAAAGTATGTTTGCAGGCGGCTTATGCCGCCGCAGACCGATTTTTACCGAAAATGGAGAATGGAGTCTTTGACAATGTCCAAATTGTCCGAAAAGGTAACCGGGGATTTTCTGTCCCGTCTGCAGACACAGTTCAATGTGACGCCGGATGAGGCAAGCGACAAGCAGATCTACCTCGCCCTCTCTTCCGTCATCTGTGAGCTGATGAAGGCGAAGCGGCAGAAGTTCATGAACCATGTCAATTCCACCGGCGAAAAGCAGGTCTTTTATCTTTCGATGGAATTTCTGATGGGGCGTTCGCTCAAGACGAGCCTTTACAATCTTGACCTCGCGGACGATGTCGAGAAGTTCCTGAAGAAATTTGACATCAAGCTCGACCGTGTCTACGACTATGAGCCGGACGCCGGCCTCGGAAACGGCGGCCTCGGCAGACTGGCCGCGTGCTATCTCGACGGCCTTGCCACAACAGGCTATCCCGCGACCGGTCACTCGATCTGCTATGAGTACGGCATCTTCCGGCAGAAGCTCGAGGAGGGCTGGCAGACCGAGCTGCCCGACAACTGGCTCCCCGGCGGCGAGGTCTGGCTCGATCCGAGACCCGAGCAGGCGATCGAGGTGCATTTTGAGGGCGACCTTGAGGAATACTGGGATCAGCAGTATCACCATGTTTCTCATGTCAATTACAGCACCGTCACCGCGATCCCCTATGATATGTATGTCTCCGGCTACAATTCCAACGCCGTGTCTGTGCTGAGACTCTGGGACGCCAAAGCACCGAGCTTCGATATGGCGATGTTCAATCAGGGCGACTATTCCAGAGCGCTCGGCCAGAATTCCATCGCGAACGCGATCTCCAAGGTGCTGTATCCCAACGACAACCATCTGGAGGGCAAATCGCTCCGTCTGCGTCAGCAGTACTTCCTCTGCGCGGCCGCGGTCGGCGATATCGTCAACAATCACATGAGCGTCTACGGCACGCTCGACAACCTCGCCGAAAAGGTCGCGATCCACATCAACGACACGCACCCGACGCTCGCGATCCCCGAGCTGATGCGTATTCTGCTGGATGACTGCGGCTACGGCTGGGACAAGGCATGGGACATCACCACCAAGGTCTTTGCCTACACGAACCACACCGTCATGGCGGAAGCACTTGAAAAATGGGATGTCAACCTCGTCCGCAGAATCATCCCGCGCGTATTCTCGATCATCGTCGAGATCAACAACCGCTACTGCGCGCGCATCTTTGAAAAGACCGGAAACAGCGAACTGACCACCAGAATGTCGATCATTCAGGACAACATGATCCACATGGCGACCCTCTGTGTCGCGGGCTCCCACAGCGTCAACGGCGTTTCAAAACTGCATTCCGAGATCATCAAGGATTCGGTCTTCCACAACGAATACTGCGACGCGCCCGAGAAATTCACGAATGTCACAAACGGCATCGCCTACCGCCGCTGGCTCTATCAGTCCAATCCCGGCCTGACAAAGCTGCTCCGCGATGTCATCGGCAGCGGCTTCCTCAAAAACGGCGCCGAGCTGGAAAAGCTCCGCCGCTTTGCGGATGACGCGGATGTGCTGGACCGCCTGCTCGCCGTCAAGCGCGCGAACAAAACGGAATTCGCAAAGTATGTCAAGGCCAAGGCCGGCATTGATCTGAATCCGGACAGCGCATTTGATGTGCAGGTCAAGCGTCTGCACGAATACAAGCGTCAGCATCTGAACGCGCTCAACATTCTCGCGGATTACCTGATGCTGCTGGAGAATCCGGACATGGACTTCGCCCCGAAGACCTATATCTTCGCGGCAAAGGCGGCACCGGGCTACTACCTCGCAAAACAGATCATCAAGATGATCTGGGCACTCTCTGAGGAGATCCGCCGCACGCCGAAGATCTGTGACAAGCTCTCGGTCGTTTTCCTTGAGAATTACTGCGTCACGCTCTCTGAGCTGCTGATGCCTGCCTCCGATTTCTCCGAGCAGATCTCGCTCGCCGGCACAGAGGCCTCCGGCACCGGCAACATGAAGCTGATGCTCAACGGCGCTGTCACGATCGGTACGCTGGACGGCGCGAACATCGAGATCAAGGAAGCCGCGGGCGACGAAAACATCATCATCTTCGGCATGAAGACCGAGGAGGTCAACCAGCGCAAGCCGGGCTACAACCCGCAGGAGATCTATCAGCATCACGGCGTCATCCGCAGCTGCGTGGACCGCATCGCGTCCGGCCTGAACGGCTGCGCATTCCCCGAGATCGCACAGTCGCTGCGCACGCAGGATCCGTACATGGTGCTCGCGGACTTCGACAGCTACCGCGCCGCGCAGGCCTATGCCGCACAGTGCTATGCAGATCCGCACCGCTTTGCGCGCATGAGCCTTCAGAATATTGCCGGTGCGGGCATCTTCTCCGCCGACCGCGCCGTCACGGAATACGCAAAGAACATCTGGCGCCTGTAAGCCGTCAGACCGATACGAAACAATAGGACAGGGTGCGGGCGGACGGCTGATTTCCGCCCGCATTTCCTTTTCAAATACAAGAAAGGCGCTGCTGCAAATGCGCAAAATCCTCCTGTATTTCTTTACGGTGTTGACCCTAGCCATGTGCGTCGGTTCCGTATTCATCATGGCAGCAGGGACTTCCTGTGACTGGCAAGGCTGATCCCCAAACCGTTCAGGCGCTGCAGAATGTTCTGGCGCAGAGCAGCGAAACGCAGTCCGGCGAAACCGCCGACGGCCAGAAGGCGGATGACGGGAAGGAGCCTGCGCTGGTGCTGGATCCCAAGGTGCATTCAGGAGTCCTGCTCAAGTCCTACTGGTCTGCCTATTTCCGGTGTGCAACGCTGTGCATCACACATCTGCCGTCCTTCATCGGAATGCTCTTTTCCGGTGTGAAAGCACTGGTGCTGATCATTGTCGCGCTGCTGTTCATAGTTCTGATACTCAGCTTCACGCTGGGCGCATTGAAACACAGAGATGCAGGCGGCGGATATGTGTATGTGAACCTTTTTGAATACAGCTTTTCAGAGGCGACCGGATGCTTCGGAATGGGGATCTGGCTCGCTTCCCGCCTGCTGATTTTGGGACTCGTCATCAGTCCGATCATCGCCGACTGCTGGTATTTTTCCACTTATTATCACCGCGACGGCTGGACCTGTTTCGGTCTTGCGCTGTTTTTTACGCTGGCGCGGGTGCTCGCTGCGCTGATCATCTTCAAGATTGGCAGGCCGATCCTCGCGCGGCTGCTCTATTTCCTCGGAATGTTGATTGCCTATCCGTTCCGGCTGCTGCGTGACAAAATCAAAAAGGTGCAGACGGTGAAGCCTTCTGATCTGATTCCTGTCTATGAAAAACTCGAGGCGGCTGAAATCACTGCCACAGTCATCATCTGCGTGAGTCTTGCGTATATGATCTTTATTCCGGATATCATGGCGATCATCGTCAAATAAACCTGCGGAAAGGAGTCCGTATGAAACGGATTTACGACAGCTGGGACCGGGCCTACAAATCGGTTTTCGGTGCGCTGCGGCAGAACGAGCCCTGCACCTTCACGATCTGTCTGCCGAAGGACACGGTGCTTGATTCCAACCCGATGCTGGTGCTGTACCGTCCGGGCATGAAGGAGCGCTTCATCCCGATGAACACGGTCTATCACAGCGGAGACGATATCTATTACTCCGCGACCGCATCGGCCAAAATCCCCGGCGTGCATTATTATTATTTCTCATTCATGACAGGCGGCAGCTGGCATTACATCAAAAAAGCCGCGGGGCATGAGGGCGTTGACGGCGAGGGCGAGCTGTTTCAGCTGACGGTCTGCGACGAGCATTTTCAGACGCCGGATTTCCTGAAGGGCGGCGTGATGTATCAGATCTTTCCGGACCGTTTCCACAAAAGCGGCCTGCCGCATGAGGGCGTCCCCTCTGACCGCGTGCTGCGCGATGACTGGGTCGGCACGCCGTGGTATAAGCCCGACCACAACGGCCATGTCTGGAACAACGACTATTTCGGCGGCGACCTTGAGGGCATCGTGCAGAAGCTTGATTATCTCGAATCGCTCGGCGTCACCTGCATTTATCTGAATCCGGTCTTTGAGGCGCATGAGAATCACCGCTACAACACGGCCGATTACATGAAGATCGACCCCCTGCTCGGCACGAATCAGGATTTTCACCGTCTCTGCACCGAGGCGGCACGCCACGGCATCAGCGTGATTCTGGACGGCGTGTTCTCGCACACGGGCGCCGACAGCATCTATTTCAACAAATTCGGCCGCTATGACACCGAGGGCGCCTATAATTCCCCGAACAGCCCGTACTTCAAATGGTACACCTTCCAGCATTATCCCGATGTGTACGAATCGTGGTGGGGCATCGACACGCTGCCGAATGTCAGCGAAAACGATCCGGATTATACCGATTATATCACGGGCAAGGGCGGCGTGCTGGACTACTGGATGCAGCAGGGTGCGGCCGGCTTCCGTCTGGATGTCGCGGACGAGCTGCCGGACGCGTTTCTGGAGCATCTGCACGACTGCGTCAAGCGTTATGACGACGACCACATCATCATCGGCGAGGTCTGGGAGGACGCCTCCACAAAGGAGGCATACGGCGTCAAGCGGCGCTATCTGCTCGGCAGTCAGCTCGATTCCGTGATGAATTACCCGTTCCGCACGGCGATCATGCAGTATTTAGGCGGCTGCAGCCCGTATGAATTCCGCCGGCAGATCATGACGATCCTCGAAAACTACCCGAAATGCTCCGTCGATGTGCTGATGAACTTTGTCTCGACGCATGACATCGCGCGCGCGATCACCGTGCTCGGCGGAGAATCCGAGGAAGGTCACAACAAGGACTGGGCGGCCGAGCGCAGGCTCACGCCGCAGCAGTACGAGCTGGGCAAGGCGAAGCTGAAATGCGCGATGGTGCTGCAGTTCTTCCTGCCCGGCGTCCCGAGCATCTATTACGGCGACGAGGCCGGGCTGGACGGCTACGGAGATCCCTTCAACCGCCGCTGCTACCCGTGGGGGCATGAGGATCAGGATCTGATCGAATTCACGCGGGAGCTCTCACGCATCCGGCATCTGACAAAGGTGTTCGTCGACGGGCGGCTGAAGTTCCTGACGCTCGCAGATGATTACATCGTGTTTGCGCGGTACCGCGAGCAGCGCCGCAATGCCATGGTCATCGCGCTGAACCGCACGGATCACGAGGTCTGCTTTGATGTGGACAAAACACCGTTCACCGACCGCTACACGATGTTCAGCGCCGTTCACGGCGAGATCACCGGCAATCAGGTCAAGCTCCCGCCATACGGCTTTGTCGCCGTCAAGGTGGAACTGTGAGCCGGAATCACCGCAGGCTCACCCCTGCCGCGCGGTGATTCAAAAAAAAACGGATAATTTTGAAAAAGGGCTTGACAAAACCGGCGTTATCTGGTAAAATAGATGATGCGGCTCTGTCCGCCGGCGGAAATACCGCCCGTATCCTTGTCCGTCAATTGAAAGGCGGGCTTTATCCAGAAGGAGGTGTATCAATTATGGCAAAGCTTTCTGCAAAGTATGAGCTGATGGTCGTCTTCAGCCTCGCAAAGGGCGAGGAGAACGCACAGGCACTCTGGGCAAAGTTCAAGACGATGATCGAAGAAAATGCGGAGCTCGGCGAGATTGATGAGTGGGGTAAGCGCAAGCTGGCATACCCGATTCATTACGGTACCGCCAACTACGAGACCGACGGCTACTATGTTGTCGTGACATTCTCCGCAAAGCCGGACTTCCCGGCAGAGCTCGACCGCGTCCTGCAGATCACGGACGGCGTGCTGCGCTCGATGATTACCGTTCAGGAGTAATCGCATTTTACCCAGAAGGAGGTTCGGTTTATGCTGAACAAGGTTATTCTGATGGGGCGTCTCGTCGCCGATCCTGAGTTTCGGCAGACGACCTCTGGTATTCCGGTCTGCCGGATTCGCGTGGCAGTGGATCGTCCGGTTCGTAAGGATCAGGAACGGCAGGCAGATTTCATCAATGTAACATGCTGGAGAAACACAGCTGAATTTGTTTCTCGTTATTTCAGCAAAGGAAAGATGATCATTGTCGAGGGAAGTCTTCGCAATAATGATTACACTGATAACAACGGTGTAAAACATTATTCTATGGAAGTAGTCGCAGATAATGTATCTTTCGGCGAATCCAAGGGCAGTTCTCAGGGCGGCGGCGATTATGCCGGCGGCCAGCATAGCGGCTACGGACAGCAGGGCGGTTATCAGCAGAGTGCACCGCAGCAGGGCGGCTGGCAGCAGTCGGCTCCGCAG
>JAGDBX010000076.1 GCA_018110935.1 Oscillospiraceae bacterium | reverse complement strand
TGTGTTTCTGCTCGGTGAAATGACAGGGCAGATTACCTTCCGCGATGTGACACTGTATAAGCGCGGGTGAAAGGTATCGCTCCGCGATGATTGATAATGGGGCTCCGCCCCAAACCCCGCTCAAGGGACAGTTTCCCTTGAGAATCCCGCTTTGAGCACAGCAAAGCCCCCGCCGTTCGGCGGGGGCTTTCTCATAATAAAAGTTTTGGTCGGGCTTTTTCAATAGCTTGCAGGTTCGTGGGGCAGCGCCTTAAGTCGCCGCCCGCAGGCGGCGAAACTCCTCCGCATCATTTTGCGTTAGTCGTAACAGTAATAAGATTCACTTCGTCTTTGTCTGCTTTGCCGCCCGCATCAGTATAGTCCCAGATCTCCAGCGCCATTCTCGTTGCGTCAAGCGGCAGCTCAGCAGTGACCTTCACTGTGCCGGCGCTGTCGGCGCGGTGCTCTCCGAGTGCCAGCGTGAGCCATTTGCCGTTCCCGTCATCCGCCGCAGGATCCCAGTATCCCCATCCGAGATTCAGTTCCGAACCTGGTTCAGCGGCAAGCGTCAGCGTGACCGACCGTTCGCCGAGTCCGTCTGACATCCGCCATTTTCCGGCAGCCTCCTTCACAAAGCCGACGCGGATTTCCGCTTTTTCATCCGATGTGCCGTTCAGGAGCATCCGCTTCAGCAGCGTGAGATCTTTCGCGTTCAGCGATCCGTCAGTGTTCAGATCGGCGTTTTCTCCCGAGATATGCGGTGTTTCTTTAGCAAGCAGCGCCTGAAGCAGCGAGGCCGCGTCTTCGGGATGCAGGATGCCGTTTTCATCGGCATCCCCGCGCAGACGGTAGCCGAGCACCTGCAGAACGCGGTTGCCGCTGACGGTACATTCCGGCGGATCAGTCCTGTTCCGGAATACCTCCGCGCTGCATTTCCATCCCTTGACGAGGAAGCAGTCTGCTGTATCGAGATACACGGTGTTTTCATAAATTTTCGTGTTCTGTCCCCAGCCCTCAAGCTGCACATTCATATCAAAGGCGTACAGCTGTTTTTCGCAGCCGTTCCGGTAACCGGTATTGTACCGGATGACCGCATCGTTCCCCTTGACCTCAACAAAGCTGTCACCGCCGTTTTCGCCCTTCATGCCTGTTCCGTCGAATGTGCAGTATTCCACGAGATTGCCGTAAGTGAATTCTTTGATATCCACATGGTCCGCAGCGATGTTCGGGCCAAATCTGCATCCGCGGACAGTGTTGTAATGGCAGTCGAAGCCGTAGTCTGTCGCGTTCTTCGCGCTTCCGATGTAAACGCCCTCGCCGTATTTCGGCGTCACGGTTCCGGTATCATGGACAAAGCAGCCCTCGACGAGATTATAGCTGCTGTCGTCAATGATATGGATTCCTTCCTCCCCGATCTCCGACACTTCGCAGTTTGAAATGACACTGTGCTCAGATTTTGCGAGAAAGATGCCCTTTGCGCCGTTCCGGATCTTCAGGTCGCGGATCTCCCAGTATGAGCCGGTGATATACATCACGCATTTCTTTTCCGGCTGATTGGCACAGAGCACGGCCGGATGCTCCGGATCCTCGCTGCGGATGATGATATGCTCCTGCGCCGTACCGCTCGCGTTCGCTTCAAATGCCCGCCATTTTCCGCTGGAAGCGTCATCCTCGTAAACGCCGCTTCTGAGAATGATCTCATCACCGGCGCGGGCATCAGCTAGAGCCGCTTTCAGTTCCGCAGTGTCCGCGGCATAGATCCGGCGTGACGCCGCTTCTGCGTGCGGAACGGGGCCTGCCGCAGCAAAGACGAACATGGCAGAAATGACCGCCGCAAGGATTTTTCTGCGCATTGTGATCCCTCCTCCGGTGCTGTGTGTCTGTACTGTTATTATACCGGATAAATCACCGGATGTCAATAAATGTACTGCATGAAAACTCGTCTGAGTACAAAAAAACAGACCGCAGACATTCCCGCCTGCGGTCTGTTGCGAATCATCGAGTCGAGGTGACAGGACTTGAACCTGCGGCCTCTGCGTCCCGAACGCAGCGCTCTACCAAACTGAGCCACACCTCGAAATCTGCTTGCCGTCCGGTTTTTCAGCTGATCAGCTTCCTGACGACCTAGCTATTATATCACAAAGAACGCGAATTGTCAAGAGGAAATTTCGCAAAATGCAAAAATTATCGAAAATCACAGTTTACCCCTTGAAATTTTACCGGATATGTGTTATAATGATAGCGGCTTCAAAAAGAAACCGATCTGGAATTCCGGATTATAGGTGTGCGGGCCCTGTGCAGCAAAGCACCGTGAACCATGTCAGGCGGGGAACCGAGCAGCATTAAGCGGAACGCTTGGCGTGCCGCAGTCAGCCTGCACACCTATGCTCCGGAATTTTCTGTATTCTGTGTACCGCGGAAGGGGGCAGGCATCATGGTCGACCGGTTCGCAAGGCTGATCCGTCAGCTGCTTGCCGCTGCACTGCTCGCTTCGCCGCCCGCTGTTGTGATCGATCTGCTCGGCCTGCTGATCTTCTCGGCAAAGGGCCTTCCGGAGCGTGTCCGCGAGGGGCGGGAGGCCTCTTTCCTTCTGGCGCTGTTTCTGCTGGTCTACGCCGTCTGCTTCGGCGTTGTCTGTTTCATTCTTCGCCGTCAGCTCGTGCACGCCTTTTCCCGGATTGACGAGAAGCTGATCGGGGATTCGTTCGGCGGATTTTCCGCGCGTGACCGGCTGTTCTGCCGCGCGATGCAGGAATGTGCGGCAGGGGAGGTGCGGCAGGCGCTGGACCATTTTCTCGCGGTGCAGGATTATGAGTTGAATGAGCGCGAGACCGGCGTGCTGGCCTTTTATATCGGGCGCTGCTATCAGCTGCTCAAAACGCCCTCAAACGCCGCGTATCACTTTCAGCGCGCCCGGAAATACGGGTTTTCAAAGCTGTATGCGCTGATGTTTGAGGCAAAATGCTGCGAGCAGTCCGCGGACTATGACCGCGCCTTCTCGCTCTATGAGGAATTGCTCACAATGGAGCTTCCGCATGATTTTGACCATATTTACGCCGATATCGGTTTTCTGTTCATCCGGCAGGAGCGCCCGCGCGACGCGGCGCACTGGTTCCGTCAGTCTCTGGAAAAGGGTAAGGCGGTGCCGTATGCGCTGAGCGGTCTTTCAATCGCCGCGCTGCTCAGCGGACAGTATCAGCAGGCGCAGACACTGAGAATGCGTGCGCTGATCAACGGCGTTGATGCACCTGAGGAGTACAAAGCGGTCTATGACCGTACGCTTGCCGAATGTCAGGCGCAGCATCCCGACTGGGACTGGACGCTGCCGGAAACAGCACCGCCCGAAGCGGATGTGACCGTTCCCGAAATCCCGGAAGAAGCGGGTGCGGAGCCGGAACATCTGTCCGGAACGCTGCCGGATGAGACAGCGGAGACGGGCGGAGAAGTGCAGGAAAGCGACGGGCTGCCCGAATGGGATGAGCAACTGCCGGAATGGGATGAAGAACCGCCTGTGCCGGATGAAGAACAAATACCGGACACCGATGCGCCGGAGCAGCAAGCTGAGCCGGAGGCACGCTGAGATTTGCGGAAAGGAGCAGCGTCATGGCAGCATACGAAGCACTGTATCGCAAATGGCGGCCGCAGTCCTTTGATGACATCGTGGCGCAGCCGCATATTACCAGAACACTGAAAAACCAGATCCTGCGTGAAAAAACCGCACACGCCTATCTGTTCACCGGTTCCCGCGGAACAGGCAAGACGACCTGTGCGCGCATTTTCGCGAAGGCGGTCAACTGCCTGAACCCGAAGGACGGAAATCCCTGTCTGGAATGTGAGATCTGCCGCGACGCCGACGCGGGCGCGCTCACCGATCTGATCGAGATCGACGGCGCTTCCAACAACGGCGTTGACGAGGTGCGCGGTCTGCGCGACAACGCCGCGTTTCTGCCGGTCCGCTGCAGATATAAGGTCTACATCATCGACGAAGTCCACATGATGTCTGCCGGCGCGTTCAACGCGCTGCTCAAGATGATTGAGGAGCCGCCCGCCTATGTGAAATTCGTCTTCGCGACGACCGAGATCCACAAGGTTCCGGCGACGATCCTTTCGCGCTGTCAGCGATTTGACTTTCGCAGAATTCTCCCTGCCGACATCGCCGGCAGGATCCAGTATATTGCCTCGCATGAGGATTTTTCCGTCACGGATGCTGCCGCGCACCGGATCGCCGTGCTGTCTGACGGCGGAATGCGTGACGCGCTGAGCCTGCTTGACCAGTGTGCCGCCGTCTCAAATGAGATCGGTACGGAGACGGTTGAGGAGGCGGTCGGCGTTGCGGGCACGGAATCGGTGTTTGAGGTGCTGCGCGCCGTTGCGGAGCATGATGCCGCCGCCGCGCTGGAACGCATTGATCTGCTCTACAGGCAGTCGAAGGATATGACGCGCTTTGCAGATGAGATCTCCGCGCAGCTCCGCAGCCTGATGCTGCTGAAATCGGCGCCGGATTCCGCCTCTCTGCTGGAATGTATGCCCGATGAGCTGGAAACGCTCCGCGCGCTGGCGGAGAAGATGACGCTTTCCGCCGTGCTGGAGGCACTGGCTGCCGTCCGCGCCTGCTGCGACCGGATGACCAGAGCCGGCAACCGCCGTATGGAGCTGGAAATGACGCTGATCCGTCTGTGCAGCGATCTGCGCAGCCAGCAGGGGGATGTTTCCGGGCTGACCGAACGGATCTCTGCGCTGGAGCTGCGGCTGGAAAACCTGCGTCAGAACGGTGTACCCGTTCAGCAGAGCAGCGGGCAGCAAAGACCGGCAAGACACAGCCCGCCCGCGCAGAATCTGCAGGTGCAGGGCAAGACCGATACCGCACAGTACACCAAGGTGCTGGACTGGCAGAGCGTTCTGGAGCAGTTCAACGCGGTCAATCCGTCCGTATCCGGACTGCTGCAGGGCTCAGAGGCCTATGTCATCGAAGAAAAGAATGTTCTGCTGATGATCGTGCGGAACAGGCTGTTCAGAGAGCTGTTTTCCGCGCAGGACGCGGCAGCGCTGGGCAGGGCGGCGCAGCAGGTGCTCGGAAAGAAATACGGCATCCGCTATAAATGCGTCGAGAGCGAGGAAGACAAGACACTGCCGGCGGATGTTCTGCTGGCGCGTGCCCGCGCACAGGGCATCGAGGTCAATGAGAACGGCGCAAAATGAGTGCCGGTGATGAATCTGTTTGTAAGCTGCAGTGCAGTTTATCATAAAAAAGCCGTACATACGGCAAAACTGAATTTGAATGTAAGGAGAAATCAATATGAAAGCAAGAGTACCGAAGCAGTTCCAGGGCGGCGGCCAGGACATGAACGCCATGATCCATCAGGCAAAAAAGATGCAGGATCAGATCACCGCGCTGCAGGAGGATATTGAGCAGCGCAGCTTTACCGCGGCAGCTGGCGGCGGCGCCGTTTCCGTCACCGTTTCCGGCAAGAAGGTGCTGCAGTCCATCGAGCTGAAGCCTGAGGTCGTCGATCCGGAAGACATCGAGATGCTGCAGGATCTCATCATCAGCGCGGTCAACGAGGCGATCAACACCGTTGAGGAGACCACGGAGCACGAGATGAGCAAGATCACCGGCGGTGTCGCGCTTCCCGGTCTGTTCTGATCCATGGACAGTTTCAGCGCGCTTCCGCTCGTTGTATTGGCAGAAAAATTCGCAGCGCTGCCCGGTATCGGCATGAAAACCGCGCAGCGCCTTGCGTATGCCGTCATGGAGATGCCGCAGGCGGACGCCGAGGCCTTTGCTGAGGCGATTCTGGCCGCAAAGACGCAGATCCACGACTGTCCTGTCTGTCAGAACCTGACGGAGCAGGCGGTCTGCCCGATCTGCAGCAACGTCAAGCGCGACAAGACCACGGTCTGCGTGGTCGAGGGGCCGAAGGATGTGGCAGCCATTGAGCGCACGCATGAATATGACGGCGTCTATCATGTGCTGCACGGGCTGATCTCGCCGCTGGACGGCATCACGCCCGATCATCTGCGCATCCCGCAGCTTCTGAGCCGCATCAAAGAGGGCGGCATTTCAGAGATCATCATGGCGACGAATCCGAGCGTGGAGGGCGAGGCGACCGCGATGTATATCTCGCGCCTCTGCAAGCCGCTGGATGTGCGTGTCACAAGGCTGGCGTTCGGTCTGCCGGTCGGCGGCGTGATCGAGTACACCGATGAGGTGACGCTCTTCCGCGCGCTGACGAACCGCAGCGAGATGTGAGCCATGCGCGGCATCATTTTTGATCTGGACGGCACACTGCTCGATTCCATGCCCATGTGGACGGCTCTGGATACCCGTATGCTCCGGATCCACGGCATCGAACCGCCGCCTGATATCTCGGAGACGGTGAAGAACATGACCGTGACAGAAGCCGCCGCCTATTACGCGGAGCGGTTTCTGCGCGATATGACGCCGGAGCAGATCATGGAGGAATGTGAGCAGCTGGCGGCGGAGGAATACCGCATGAGGCTGCCGCTGAAGCCCGGCGCGGAGGAATTTCTGCGTGCGCTCAGTGAACAGGGCATCCCGTTCGGGCTGGCGAGCGTGACATACCGGCGGCTGCTGGAATCGGCGCTTGAACGCCATCGGATCCGGCATCTGTTCCGCTTCATTCTGACGCCGGATGACGGATTCTGCGGCAAGGAACGCCCCGATCTGTTCCTGCGCGGCGCCGAGCTGCTTTCCGCGGCACCGGAGGACTGCGCGGTGATCGAGGACGCGTTCTATGCGGCTGATACCGCAAAAAAAGCCGGATTTTATACGATCGGTGTTTATGACAAAGCCGCCGAACCGGAATGGGGCGCAATGAGCGCGGTCTGTGACCGGACTGTGCAGTCTTTGGCGGAGCTCAATACACCCGCATTTTTCTCACAATTTCACGACGGCAGATGAGGGAGACATCCGGCAGGGCGTCTTCCTCTTTTCGTCGTAAGGGGAGCAGAATATGCTGATTGATTTTCATACCCATGTCTTTGCGGAGCAGATCGCCGAACGCGCGAGAGATGCCCTGATCGCCGGTGTTTACCGGGAGCAGGGCGCGGACTACCGCAAAGGCGAGCAGCTCAATTTCCGTGAGCTGACCGTTTCCGCGCTGCTGGATTCTATGGAGAAGAGCGGCGTGGACAAAAGCGTCTGTCTGCATATTGCGACAAAGCCGCATCAGACCGCAGCGATCAATGCGTTTGCGGCAGAATCCGCCGCGAAAACGGGTGGAAGGATCCTGTCCTTCGCAGCGATCCACCCTGACGATCCGGAATGGAAGGCGACGCTTGACGGCATCAAGGCCGCCGGTTTTCCCGGCATCAAGCTGCATCCGCAGTTTCAGCTGAAGCCGATCGACGGCGAAGCGTTCCGGAATATCATCGCTTATGCGGTCGGACTCGGACTGTTTGTGATGTTCCACGCCGGTGCGGATATCGGTCTGCCGCCGCCGTATTTCGCATCGCCGAAGCAGATCAGCCGCCTGCTCAGAAGCGGTATTGACGGCAGCCGGCTGATCGCCGCGCACATGGGCGGCTGGCAGATGTGGGATGATGTCGAGCGGTATCTGGTCGGAACGGATATCCTCTTTGACACAGCGTTTGTCCGTGATTTTCTGCCGCCGGAGCAGGCAAAGCGCATGATCCGGGATCACGGTGCGGAGAAGATCCTCTTTGGCTCGGATTCCCCGTGGGAGGATCCCGCCGATACACTTCAGTTTCTTCAGACCTTGGGGCTGACAGAGCAGGAAATGTCGCTGATCACGCATGAAAACGCGGAGCGTCTGCTCGCCCTGCAATGAAAGACACGGAGAACAGCATGAAAACAGTGACAATCGCGGGGCAGACCGTCCCGCAGACTGCGGCACTGGCGCCGATGGCGTCCGTTGCGGATACGGCTTACCGCACGCTCTGTGCAGAGCACGGCGCCTGCATGACGACCGGAGAGCTTGTCTCCGCAAAGGGGCTCTGCTACGGCAGCCGCGGCAGCGCCGAGCTCTGCCGCATCACGGCGGCGGAGCGTCCGATGGGACTGCAGCTGTTCGGCGCGGAGCCGGAATTTATCGCGGAAGCGGTGCAGAAGATGCTCTCCTTCGGCCCGGACTGGATCGACATCAACATGGGCTGCCCCGTGCCGAAGGTCGTCAGTCAGGGTGCGGGCAGCGCGCTGATGAAAACGCCGGAACTTGCAGAGCAGGTTCTTTCCGCGGCTGTCAGAAGCGCGGCGGGTGCGGTCCCCGTGACTGTGAAAATGCGCATCGGCTGGGACGGCGAAAGCATCAACGCCGTGGAATTTGCAAAGCGCATGGAGGCTGCAGGTGCTGCGGCGATTGCTGTTCACGGCCGGACGCGGATGCAGTTTTACGGCGGAGAAGCTGACTGGAAACCGATCGCGGAGGTCAAAGCAGCAGTCTCGGTGCCGGTCATCGGCAACGGCGATGTGGCGTCCGGCGCGGATGCCGTCAGAATGTACGCGGAGACCGGCTGTGATCTCGTCATGGTCGGGCGCGCGACCTACGGCAACCCGTGGATCTTTGAGGAGATCGAAGCGGCTGTCTGCGGTGAGGCGTATCAGCCGCCCGCCGTCCGGGAACGGCTTGCGGAAATGCTGCGGCATATCCGCATGATTCTGGACACCAGCGAAAAATCCGAGAAGCTTGCGATGCGTGAGGCCCGAAAGCACGCGCTCTGGTATCTGCGGGGATATCCCGGTGCGGCAGCGTTTCGTGCGCGGTCGGCGCAGCTGAACAGCTATGCGGAGGCAGAGGCGCTCGCAGAGGAGTATCTTGCGCGAAATCCGTGAACCTGCACAGAATTCGCGCGGAAAACTGGCCATTCTGCCGATTCTTCCGGCACACCGTGAGAATCGCTGAGCCGCTTTCGTATTGATATATCAGAGAGGGCAGGGGCACGCGGGTTTGTCCCTCAGAGGCATCCGTTCGGGTGTTCCTTCCGCAAAGGGGGCTTCGTCAGGAGGCCCCCGTACCCAGACAGCGTGCGGGCGTGTTCCCGCTTGACAATCACGCCGGTTTTGTGATATACTGAAGTGTTGCAGAATCATGGAAAGGGCGTATTCTTTTGGATTATTCGACATTTCTGAACAACGATCCGCTGCTGCGCGCGGGACTGACCGCCGCCGCCGTGATCTTTGTAGATCTCTGTGCGCTCGTCATTCTGATCGCCGCTTCGCGGGAACGCAGGCACGGCGACAGACGCTGGGCGCAGGAAAGCCGCGGCCTGATGCTCGTCTGCGGCGATACGGCGTATCCGCTGGGTGCCGCCGAGATCGTCATCGGGCGGCATCCGAGCGCGGATATCCGCTTCCGGGACAGTGAAATCTCCCGGTTTCACGCAATTCTGACACTTTCCGGCGGCAGCTGGCAGATCGAGGATCTGAGCGGCAACGGCGTGACCGTCAACGGCAAACGCATCGAAGCCCCCTGCATCCTGCGCCGGAACGATGTCATCGGCATCGGCCGGCGGAAGCTGACCGTCATGCGCGGGAAAAAGGGGTGAGCGCATGAAAAAATCGCTTTCCCACCCCTTTCTGCTGCTGCTGATCCTCATTGCGCACGCGGTGATGCTCCTGCTGGTCATCATGCGCTTCGGCATCACGCCGGAGGCGGTCCAGCTTTCGGGCGCCGTGCTGCTCTTTGACTTCATCGGCTTCATTTTCCTGCAGTTTGTGCACAGGGAGGCCTGTACGGTCGATTCCGTGCTGCTGCTCGTGCTCGGCATGAGCACGATCTATCAGTCCTGCTTCGGCGGACTGACCTTTGCAAAAAAGCATTTTATCTTCGCGGTCTCGGCGTTTCTGATCTGTCAGTTCACCTATCTGCTCGTGCGGAATCCGTATCGCGCGGAGAAGCTGAAGCCGCTGTGGTATCTGATGTTTTTCGTGCTGGTCGGGGCGATCTTCTTCCTGACGGGCAGCCGCGGCATCTGGATCGACCTCGGCTTTATCACGCTGCAGCCGTCCGAATTCGTCAAGCCCGTCTTTGTGCTGATCTGCGCCAGCTCGATCCGAACACAGCTGCACAAGAAGACCGTACTCGGCTTTCACTATGTCCCCGATAATCTCGCGCTGCTCATCTGTACGGCGGTCATCGCCGGCCTGCAGTGGTACTGCCGTGACCTCGGCTCTCTGCCGACCTTTGCGGCCGTTGCCGGATGCGGACTGCTTCTGCGGTTCCGTTATCTGCGCGAGAAGATCTCGCTGCGCCTTGTAATTTTCCTCTGCCTCTGCGCCGCGGGTGCGGCAGTTGCCGCATGGCAGCTCGCACCGGCCTATGTGCAGGAGCGTCTGCACTCTGATATCTGGTCGGATATGTCCGGCAGCGGCTATCAGCAGGTCAAGGCGCTGACCGCCATCGCGGAGGGCGGATGGTTCGGCAAGGGTGCCGGCAACGGCACGCTGATAAATGTCGCCGCGTCGCGGACGGATATCGTCTTTTCGGCGATCTGTGAGGAATGGGGCCTGTTCACCGGCCTGATGACCGTGATTCTGGTGCTGTTCCTGCCCGCGTCGCTGCTGACCGTTCCGCCGCGCAGCTATTATCACTCCGGACTGGCTGTCGGTGTGGCGGCAGTCTTCATGGTGCAGATGACGCTCAATGTCTTCGGCTCCTGCAATCTGATCCCGTTCACCGGCGTCACGATCCCGTTCATTTCGCAGGGCGGCAGTTCGATGCTGTCAAGCGGCATTCTGGCGGGATTTCTGAAGGCGGCGCAGGCGCCTGTCCTGACCGGCGGCAATTCTGCCGGCGAAGCGGAAGGGGGCAGATGAAATATGGCAAAGCAAACCGCTCCGGCCGACAATGCGCCGCAGCTTGATGTCTCGGCACCGCGCAGTATGCGCACCGCCGGCAGGCTGACATCGGTTCTGATCGCGGCATTTCTGGTCGGGCTCTTTTACCTCGCCTATGTGCTTGTGTCGCGTTCCAAATTCTATATGTCCAAAACCGGCTCGACCGGATACGGCACCGTCTATGACCGCGCCGGCGATGTCCTCTTTGACGGCACCAAGGCGATGTCCTCCTATCCGGCAGGGCAGTTTGCCGATGTCGGCAATTTCATCGGAGACGCGTCCGGACAGATGAGCAACACGCTCGTCAGCCGCAATCTCTCCGCGCTCGCAAACTATAATTTCCTCTACGGCAAGGAGCAGGGCAAGGTCTCGCTCCGCACCACGCTCTCCCATCAGGTGAACAAGGCGGTTCACTGGAAGCTCGGCAAAAAGAACGGCACGGTGATTGCCTGCAACTGGAAGACAGGCGAACTGCTCTGCTGTGTCAGCAAGCCGAATTTCGATCCGGCCAGAGGCTATGAGAATCTCGCCTCTCTGCCTGAGGGCAGCCTGCTCTGCAAGGCATTTTATCCCATCGTGCCCGGCTCGACGCAGAAGGTCTCCACACTGGCCGCAGCATACGAAAAACTCGGTGCTGAGGTCGTCAACCGTCTGCAGTTTTCCTGCACCGGCACATGGCTCAATGCCAAGCGGCAGGCGATCAAGTGCCATGAGGAAAAGGGGCACGGCACCGAAACGCTCAGTCAGGCGTTCCGGAACAGCTGCAACCCGTATTTTGCGCAGCTCATACAGTCCAAGGAGCTGCCGCTCTCCTCGGTCATTGATACCTACACCCGCATGGGCTATTCCGTCAACGGTTCAAAGGCCGACACGATGACGCTGGACGGCATCACGATCGCGCCCGCCTCGACAAAACTGACTGACGCGAATGATTTTGACACCCAGTGGGGCTGTCTCGGACAGGGCAGCACGCTTGTCAGTCCGTATCAGCTGATGCTGTGGGAATGCGCGATCGCAAACGGCACCGGTACGGCGCAGAAGCCCTATCTGATCTCCTCCCGTACCGATGTGGACGGCAGGTATACCCCCGTTCACTCCGCCGGAAAGACCGGCAGCTTCTTCTCTGCTGATACAGCCAAGGCGATTCAGGCGGTCATGACAGAAAACGCGAAGACACAGTACAGCGCGTCACTCGGCAAATATAAATGCGGCGTCAAGAGCGGAACCGCGCAGGTGGAGCAGAACGGCAAGGCCTATGAGAATTCCCTGCTCACCGGCTTCTGTCTGGACGACCGCTGCCCGGTCGCGTTCTGCGTCGTGATCGAAGAGCGCGTCAGCGGCGAGCTCTCCACGGCGCAGCTGACCAAAACCCTGCTGGATGCGCTGTCCGGCATTTCCTGATTATTTGATTTCGGTAAATGAGGTTGATGAAAGTATGAAACGGATTTTCGGATTGTTTCCGGATAACCGGCGCGGAAAGCTGCTTGCGGCACTGCTTTCGCTGAGCGCGTTCGTCTGCTGCGTTCTGATCGGCGCGGCGCTGCACCGTCCGCGTGTGCAGGCGGTCGATCTGCATGACGCGGATTGCCCGGAATGTGCGGCACTCGCGGCGCAGCGGCCGCAGGAGCCGTCTCCTGACGCCGCGCTGTTCGCCGACGATGCGATGCCGGCGGCAGATGTGACGACAACGACCGCGGAACCGCTGAAATATGAATCGGTTCCGGTCAAGAGCTTCCGTGTCTCCGACATCTCACCGCAGGTGAAAACGGACGCGGACTATGTGGACTGGTGGTTCAGCGAGTGGGAGGACTGCCGTTATGTCTTTCTGCCGGCGACTGCCGACCGCACAAAACTGACGATCACTGTTTCTTCCTCAAAGCAGCTCTATCTCAACGATGTGCCGGTGAAATCCGGCGCTGTGACCGATCTGCTCAGCACGGCTGACAGCTTTCAGGTCCGTGTCGGAGAGCAGGACTGCGGCGAACTGCGCGTCATGCAGTCTGACCGGCCGGTCGTCTATCTCAGCATGAAGACCGGAAGTCTCAGCTATGTCAACGCAAAGCGGACGCATGAGGACTCGGGAGCAATGCTCGCGCTCAACGCGGACGGCTCCGTCGAATACGACGGCGAGATCGAAAAGCTCGGCTCGCACGGCAATTCCTCATGGGATTATTCCCGCGATAAAAAGCCCTATAATCTGAAGCTGCCCGAAAAGGCCAAACTTTACGGCATGGGCAAGGCGAAAAAATGGGTGCTCCACGGCAATTATCTGGATCATTCGATGCTGCGCAACACGCTCGGCGAGGAGCTTGCCGTTCACGCGGACACGCCCTTCAACCCGCAGTACGCCTATGTGGACCTCTACGCCGACGGCTCTTACCGCGGCACCTACGAGATCTTTGAGCGCGTGCAGATCCAGAAGCACCGCGTCAATATCACTGATCTGGAGGAGGAGACCGAAGCGCTCAATGACAAGGAGCTTGATCAGTATCCCCAGAAGGTCAGCGGCGCAGAAAACCTGACGGACTATCAGGCGTCTTCCTTCCGATACTATGACATCCCGAACAACCCCGCGGATATAACCGGCGGCTATCTCTTCCAGACACAGCTTTATAACCGCTATCCGAATCTCACCAAGACTGACAGCGGTTTTGTCACGGCACGCGGGCAGGCGTTCAAGATGAGCGGCCCCCAATACGCGTCCAAGGCGCAGATGCAGTATATCAGCAGCTTTGTGCAGGATTTTGAGGACGCGCTCTATTCCGAAACGGGATATAACAAAAAGGGCAGGCATTACAGCGATTACGCGGATGTGGATTCGATCATCATCGGATATCTGATCCAGGAGATCATGCAGGATGTGGACGGTCAGCAGGCGAGCTTCTTCTTCTGGAAGGAGTCTGATCTGGTCGGCGACGGAAAGCTGCACTGCGGTCCCGCGTGGGACTTTGACCTCTCGCTCTGTAATTTTTCCCGCTCAGTCGATGACGCGACCGGCCAATGGCTGAAGCCGGACGGCAGCCCGATGCGCTTTTACACGGCACTCCCGACGAATCTGTATGTCATGCACCAGCCTGTGCACGGTTACGGCCATATTGATGAAGCGGCGCCTCTGGGCTGGCTCGGCACACTGTATCTGAAAGAGGAGCAGCGCGTGGGCGAGCTGTATTACGAGAAGTTTGACGGCTTCCTCCGCGAACTGACGGACAAGACGCAGGAGAACGGCGCACTTATCACGCGGTGGGGCGAGGAACTGCTGCTGACCGGCGATATGAACAACGCCCGCTGGCATATGTACGGCGGAAAGCCCTATAAGCAGATCGGTCCGGAGCACGGCAAGAATTATACCGAATGTGTGGAGTATCTGCGCAATTATCTCAGCAAGCATTATGTGTGGATGCATGATTTCTGGGCGCCGCAGCTCGGGCAGTCTCTTGCGGAAGCGCTGCCGGACGCACTTGAGGGCCTGCAGCTTGAACGCTATGACGACGAGGGCAGGGAGGCGCTGGATGCGGCGGTCGAAGAAGGAAAGAAAGCGATTGCCGCCGCGAACACCTACCAGAAGGTACAGGACGCTTACAGCGATGCGCTGGCTGCGATCCATGATATTCCGATGAAGGAGATCACCGGTGATTTCAACGATGACGGAACGACGGATCTGCAGGACGCGCAGGATCTGCTGGTGTATTATGTGAACTCGCTCGCAAAGATGCAGACTGATACGGTCAGCGCGACGCAGCGCCGGAACGGCGATGTGGACGCAAACGGCAGACTGAACGCTGTTGACGCGCTGCACATTCTCCGTTACGGCACGATGAAAATGGTCGGCCTTTCGGCGGAATATCGCTTCCCGAAGCAGGAAGCCGAAGCAGACTGATCCGCAACGCGGCTTTGCCGATATTGACCGGAATGACTCCGGCGCGCATATCAAATACGAAGCCCCCGCTGTTCGGCGGGGGCTTCGTGCTGTCAGTTCAGGCAGACCATGGAGAAATCAGAGATGCGGTAGGTTCCCGTACCCTTGTCCAGACCGATCAGGAACTTGACATTGTTGTCTGACTGCGTCATCGTGACGGTGTCCGTGATTGTCTGCGGGTTCGGCGTGAAGGTGTGATCCTGATAGTAGTAGCTCTTGTATTCGCCGGTGCCCTGCTGGAACATCGAATAGGTGCTGATGTTCTGGCTGGTGCTGATCGTGTAGGTCATGCGGTAGGTTCTGCCTGCCTGCAGTGAAACCGTGCTGCTCGAGACCTGCGCGTACTGACCTGTGCGCGTGACATTGACCGTGATGCTGCCGTCGTCGTTGAATTCGATCGTACCGGCGCCGTCATTCATCCAGATGCTCCATCCGAACTGGTCGATCATGTTCGGATCCTCCTGCCAGTTGTCCTGAATGCCGTACAGCAGGTTCAGATGATGCAGGGCATATTTGCTGCGGGTATTGTAGAAATTGCGGATGATCTTGACATTGCTGTCAAAGCTGGCGCCGATGCTGAATCTGCGGTAGGTATCATTGACCGCGTCCTTAGTCGCAGCGGCATAGGCGTCGATCTTCGCGGAAACCTTTGCAGCGTCGAAATTCTCCTTCACGATCTGCTGATACCGCGTGAAGAACTGCTCCTTGAACTGCGCGTTGTTCATCAGGCGGAAGAACAGTGAGGCGATGCTTGTGATCCTGCCGGAGCGGTCCATATCCTTGAAATAATCGCGCCGCGGCGAGCACTGCCCGTCATAGCCGCAGGAATACTCCGTGTCAAAGAGCAGGAAACGCCATTTTCCGTCCGCGTATGGGTTCGCGGTATCCGGCTCATCCGCTCGCCAGAGCATCCAGTTGTTGTTGTTGAGCATACAGTCCCAGTTGACGATATAGCTTTCAAACGCGACAAAGTCCATAAAGCCTTCCACATCGATCGTGCTGCACACGCGCTGATAATTCGATGCGTTGGCCATGTCCGCGCTCATTGCCCACCGGAAGAACTGCTCGAAATCGCGGTAGGTCGATTCCAGACCTTCGTATTCCTTGCCGTTCTTGACTGTCGTCACATTGTCCGCGTCCACATGATAATGGGATTCAATGTAATTTTCGTCAAGCTTTTCCTGCATGGAGTAGGTGCCCCAGAATTCGCCGTCCAGGAAGACGATATAATCGCATTTTGCCTGCGTGCCGAGATGCAGTCCCTCCGCAAGCGACTGGTTCAGATCGTCGCGGAAGCGGCAGTTGTCATAGCCGTTGCCGCCGTTGCGGATCGTGACCTTCTTGTATTCCTTGATTTTGGTACCGTCCGCATCGAAAGCGGCGCCCTCAAAGAAATCGTGCTGCAGCTTGTTGGTGCCGTATTCTTTGCGTGCGTAGAAGGTCATGCTCTTCTGCGGAAACGCGGTTGTCCAGTTGCCGGAGATGCGCACACCCGCGTCCGCGGTATATTTGAGCTTTCCGTTTTCAAACACCTGAAGATTGCAGGGACGCTCCCACTCCCTGCCCTCCATATTGTAGTTGGTCGGGTTGTCGCAGCTGCCGACATCGAGATCCGGATCGAACTGACCGCTGTTCTTCCAGCGCTCGTACTGGTTTCCGATCATGTAGATGCCCGTTTCCTTGTCAAAGAAGTTTTTGCTGTCGGTCGAAACGGAGAGCACCTTCATATCCCTGTAATAGGATGCCGTTTTGCCGACGAAATAGCTGTTTGTCGCGACCTCGCTGAACACGCCGCTGCTGTCCTTTGCGGCGGCACGGACGATCATGCCCTTGTCAACGGCGTAATCAGGCGGCGTATAGCCGCGCAGTGAGATCTCGCGCACTGCCGCGTACACATTCTGGTCATTTGTGTTGTCGCGGATGCCGATGCTGCCCTGATACTGTTTTGCGGTGGAGGAGGAGCGCGGGTCGGAGCCGTCCAGTGTGTAGCAGACCGTATTTCCGGCTTCCGCGGAGAGCGTCAGCTGGAACGCGCTGTCATAGAAGCCGCCCTCTGCCGAAAACGCCGGCTTTTCCACGCGGTATACCGGTTCTGCCGCGCCGTTTGTTCTGCCCGGCGTCGGGTTCAGCAGCGAATAATCGCTTCCGCCGTCTGCTGTTCTGCCGTAAGTGACATCCGCATCCAGCTCCGGCAGCGTGACCTTGTCAAGCTCTGTGCCGTCGGCTGCTGTCAGATAGACCGTTTCGCCGGATGCGCTGATCTTGAACGCGGCGTGCAGCTCCCCGGAGGTGACATCCGTGTCATCGCAGAAAATGATGCAGTAATCACCGGCGGAAAGTCTGCTGCCCGCAGGGAATGTGAATTTGAAGCGGTTTTTGTCACCGTCCGAAACACCGATGCCGCTCAGGTCCGCGGCTGTGCTGCCCGCGTTGTAAAGCTCGATCCAGTCCGGCGAGGAGCCGTCCTGTGCCTTCAGCGATTTGCGGTTTGTCGAACAGACCTCATTGATCACCAGTGTCTGACCGCCCGGCGAATACTGCCCCCGCAGAAGCTGCCGCTTCAGAAGCGTCAGGTCCTTTGCGTTGACCGTACCGTCATTGTTCAGGTCCGCGCCGTACGCGGTTCCGGTCTTTGCGAGCAGGAAATCCGCAAGCGCCTTCGCGTCCGCGGCGTTCAGCGCGTCATCCTGATTGATGTCGCCGATGCGGGCAGCCAGCGCGGGCAGCGAAGCACGATCTGTCATATACAGATGCCCCTTCGCACCGGCAAAGGCGGTCATTACCGCACAAAGACCGGCAAGCATTCTTTTTTTCATGATATGATCCCCCTCTGATTCTCACACATTTTCGCCGAAATCCGGATGCGGAATCCGGCTTTCCGGTACTTTTATTGTATCGTGTTTTCTGTGCTGCCGCAATGCAGATTCATCCTTTTTTTATGATGTTTTGTGCAAATTCGGGAGGAATCCCGCACGCTGCCGCGCGGTTGACAAACCGTGCCGGATATGGTATAATCAGACAGCAAAAAAGTTTACCTGCCGGCTTTGAAAAGGGGGGATCTGATGCAGAACCGGATACAGATGCTGGACTGTACGCTGCGGGACGGCTGCTACATTGTCAGGGGCAATTTCGGTGCCGGTGCGATCCGCGGACTCATTTCCATGCTGCAGGCGGCCGGTGCCGATCTGATCGAATGCGGCTGGCTGAAGGCGCAGCCGTATACGGAGGGCTCTGCCTTTTTCCGTTATCCTTCCGATCTGGAGCAGTATCTGACGGCAAAGGATCCCGGCCGGACATATCTTGCGATGATTGATATGTACCGCTATCCGATTGATGAGCTTCCGCCATGTGACGGGAAAAGCATTGACGCGATCCGCGTCACCTTCCCTGAGAACCGGCTGGATCAGGGTATGAGCGTCGGCAAAAAGGTCAGCGAAAGAGGGTATCAGCTCTTTTTTCAGGCCGCAAACACCGTTTCCTATTCGGACGAATCCCTGAAGCGGCTGGCTGAAGCTGTCAACGCCTCTGATGCGGTCAGTCTGGGTGTTGTCAATACCTACGGCTCCATGTATGCGGAGGATCTCGAACGGATTGTTCCGATCCTTGATCAGTATCTGGATCCGCGGATCCGGCTGGGTTTTCATTCACACAATAATCTGCAGCTGGCGTTCGCGCTGTCAGCGCGGTTTCTCGATCTGCTTTCCGGTACAAAACGGCAGATCTTTGTTGATGCCAGTCTCTGCGGCATGGGGCGCGGCGCGGGCAACACCTGTACCGAGCTGCTTGCGGCGTATCTGAACAGCCGGTACGGCGGCTGCTATGATCTGGATGTGATTCTGGACGCGATCGACACCTATATCGGGTATTTCGCCGAGCATTTCAGCTGGGGCTATTCCCCCCTGAGCTTCGTGGCAGGGCTGAACGGCAGCCATGTCAGCAATCTTATGAATCTGCGCGCAAATCATCAGACCGGTGCGAAACAGATGCACCGCATCATCCGTTCGCTGCCGCAGGAAGACCGCTGGCGATACTGCCCCGACCTGCTGGAAAGCCGGTTTCAGGCAGACTGTGCGGAACAGGAAGGACTTTGACGATATGAGAGGAGCAGCTTTTGATAAAGAATGTGATTTTTGATCTGGACGGGACGCTGCTGGACACAAAAGCCGGCATCTTTGAAAGCATCGCCTATGCAGTGCAGCAGCTCGGCTATCCGGCATTGTCCGCGCAGAAAATGGAAACCTTTCTCGGGCCGCCGCTTCCGGATTCCTTTGTGCGGAATTTCGGCTGCAGCGAGGAGGAGGCGCAGCGCGCCGCGGGCGTGTTTCGGGAATACTATCAGGCGGGCGCGATGCTGCACGCAAAGCCTTACCGCGGGATGTACGCGCTGTGTACGCGCCTGAAGCGGAACGGGATCCGTATGGCGGTCGCGACCTATAAACGCGAGGATTACGCGCTGACGCTGCTCAGACATTTCGGCTTTGACCGCTGGTGCAGCCCCATGCACGGTGCCGATCCGGAGAACCGGCTGAAAAAGGAGGACATCATCCGGATGTGTCAGGCGGAAATGGGGGCGGACGCCGAAAACTGCGTGCTGATCGGCGACACGGTGCATGACGCGGCGGGTGCGTTGCGTGCGGGAACCCCGTTTCTCGCCGTGACCTACGGCTTCGGGTTTCGCAAAGCCGCGGACGCGGCGGACTACCCGCACATCGGTATTGCGGCATCTCCGCGTGAGATCGGGAATATTCTGCTGGGAACGGAATGATGTCCGGGAATCCTCTGCTGACGGCAGGGGTTTCTTTTTTGCGTGGAAAAGGGAGCGCGGTCTGCAGTCAGACCGGGTTCAGGGGTTGACAATTCTGCCGAATTATGAGATAATAACCCTGTATGGCATTCGTTATGCGTAAAAATAGCTAAATAACAGGTGCTGTGCTTGTTCACAATGACAAAATTTCAGAAGGCTTGTCACTTTTCGGCAAAAATCCGACGGTACTATACAGAGGACGGTGAATGCTGTCTTCTGTGCCGTCCTGATGTAAGGAAATACAATGGAACAGCAGGTAGATCAGATTATCGCACGATATTATCGCGCCATCTACAACTACTGCACTGCCCGACTGTTTGACGCGGAGACTGCCAAGGACTGTACGCAGGAGGTTTTTCTTGCACTGGTCCGGAAGCAGGATCAGCTGCACACGCTGGAGGAGATCCGACCTTGGCTCTACCGCGCAGCAGACCTGACTATCCGCGAATTCAGACGAAAAAACAGTCCGTATGTCAGCGTGCCGGACGAGGAGCTGGAGCGGATCTGTGAGACCGTGATGCCCGACTTTGCAGGGGATTGTGTTCGGGAAATCCTCTCAGAGGAGGAGTACGCACTGGTCTGGCGGCATTATATGGACGGCGTACCGCTGCGGGAGATCGCAGCAGAATCGGGCATTTCAGAAGATGCTATGAAGCAGCGGATCTCCCGTATCCGGCGAAAATTAGCCGCGGAGCTTCAGCGCAGAAAGGAGGAATCACCGTGAAAGAGCAGAAGATACTGGCTGCCCGCCTGATCGCGGACCGTGTGGCCGAGATCAACGCGGAGCTTGACCGTGAGCTCGCTTCGGCGGAACCGGACTGGGACCGCGTGGAGCTGCTTTCGGCGGAAGCCGCTGCCTGCCTTGCCTCTGATGAACAGGCAGACGCAGGCCGGAAGGCACTGTTTGCGGCACTGCCTGCCGCTTTGCCTGCAGAACGGAAGCTGCACCCGATGCGGTGGTTCCGCTATGCCGCTGCAGCTGCCGTTGCCGCGATTGCGCTCTTTGCCGTTCCGGCGGCGATCCGGCATAATCACTCCCTCCGCCAAGAACCTGCTGTGACCGACAGCGTCATGACCGAAACGACCGCCGTTACCGACAGTACGGCGCCGGCATCCTCCGTTTCCTCGTCTGAGAATGTGACGGAATCCGCGTCCTCTGAAACAAAGACGACCGCATCCTCCGAAACAGGGACAACCGCTTCTTATGACGAAGCCAAAACAACCGCATCTTCTGAAACGACCGGCACCGCGTCCGGAAGCACGCAGGAGAGCCGCGTGACGATTTCTTCTGTCACGACCTCTGTGACACGGCAGACCGCCGTTACGACCGTCAGCACCGCGTCCTCGCAAAGCGGATCGGTACCGCCGGAGGTCACCGCCGAGTATACAGCAGACCGTTCCGAAACATCCCCGGTCTACTCCGGTACTTCGGCAGTGACCGAAAAGTGGAAGTTCGGGCGCAATTCTGTTCAGCTTCACGCGTCCGGCGATCAGGATTCCTCTTCAGGGAAGCAGCACGCTGTTTCCGTGGAACGGGAAAACACTTCCGAGAGACCGGTCACTGTATATCTCAGCGTAGCCGACGAACAGTATGGAGATCCCCTGCTCGCGGAGGCGCAGATCATCGGCGCCGTTCTGGAGATTTCCCGCATGGACGGCACGCTTGTCTGCCGCTGGACCACGGGCGGCGCGGCGCAGGAGCTGCATCTCGATGCTTCGCAGACCTACCGCCTGCACATGGTTTCTGTTCCGCCTGAATTTGAAATGCCGCTGCGCGACAGCGTGTTCGTTCCGGACTCCGCGCATCTGCAGAGCTGTGTCTTCCTGCGCCGGAAGTCTGCCGGAGAGGAGGCACAGTCATGAAGCGTACATTCCGTGCGGCTGTGTCGCTGCTGCTTTCGCTGACGCTTTCCGTTTCTTCTCTGGTTCAGACGCAGCTGCTTTCCGTATATGCCGCGGAGGCCTCAAACTGGTATCAGACATGGCAGGACATCGGACAGGACGAGCAGTTCCGCTATGCCGCGACCGATGATCTGGACTTTTACGATCACGGTTTCGGCGTGATCATGCGTGAATGTCTCACCGACGACCTTGTTTTCCGTGTGCCGGATGTATACCAGAACGACAGCAACCCTGTCATCGGCATTGAATATGACGGCACGACTGTTCATGCCGGAGAGGGCGTCCGGCGCCGCAGTATGACCGTTCCGTTCTCTGTTGAATGGGTGACGCTCTATGATTTTTCCGCGTCTGATACCCCGTGGTATCACGATCCGGTTGATTATTACGATTTCATCACAACACTCACCGTTCTGAATCCCGAATGTGACATCCGCATCCCGCAGATCGACGCGATGCTCACGCTGCTCAGGCAGGACGGGCTTACCCTGACGATCCGCGGCATCCCGGGCTCCTCTGCGGAGCGCTTTGCCGCGCAGCACGGGCTGCCCTTTGAGCCGGCCATCGGCAGGGCGGGCAGACTCAGCTATGTCTATGACGCCGGCGGCGTCATCATCACGGGCTGTGATGAGCTGGAACAGCCCGACCTCAGCCACCCTTTTTTCCAGTCCCTGACGATTCCTTCTGAGATCGCCGGAATGCCTGTCACGGCCATCGCCTCCTATGCCTTCAGCATCGACAGCTACAGCGGGATGCTGCACAGCTGGGATGACGCGTTTGCCGAACTGATCATTCCTTCCACTGTCCGCACGATTCAGCCCTACGCGTTTGCCATGTGCGGAGATTTTACCGATATCCGGCTGCCGGCTGACACCGTGAGCATTCCTGCATTCGCGTTCAGCGACTGTGCCGCCCGGTCTGTTAATTTCCCGCACGGGCTGAAGACGATCGAAGGCGGCGCATTTGCCGGCTCGTCCCTCAGCGGCTCACTTTCTCTGCCGGAGGGACTGACTGAGATCGGCAGCAGCGCGTTTGCCGGCTCTGCGGTGACCGATGCGGTCCTGCCGGATTCGCTGGAAACGCTCGGGATCTTTGCCTTTGCAAAATGTACGGAGCTTCGCTCTCTGACCATACCGGAAGGCATCACCGAGCTGCCGATGTCTCTCTGCGAAGGCAGCTCGCTGGAAACGATCAATCTGCCGGACACCTTGACCAAAATCTGTGCGTATTCATTTCAGAACTCCGGCATTCAGAATATCCGGATCCCCGAAAGCTGTACGGAGATTGAATCGCTTGTGTTCTGCGGTTCCGCGCTCCGTACCGTCTCGCTGCCGGATTCTGTGCAGAAAATCGGATTCGGCGCATTTATGGCGTGCAGTGATCTGACGCACCTGCGGCTGCCGTTCGGCCTCACGGAGATTCCGGATATGATGTGCTCTGCCTGCTATTCCCTGAAAACCGCAGAGCTTCCGAGGGAGCTGATCACGATCGGAAGCTCGGCGTTTCAGGATTGTGCGGAACTGCACGGCATCACGCTCCCGAACGGTCTGCTTAAGATCGGGACCGCGGCGTTCCTCGGCAGCGGACTGCGGGCGCTGACGGTTCCGGAAACCGTGAACTGGATCGGTTCGTATGTATTGGATGATTGCGGAATGCTCGATGCAGTTTCCTTTCTGAACCCGCAGTTAGAGCTTACGGGAGAATTGTTCTCCGAAGAAATGGAGCCGGTGATTTACGGCTTATCAGACAGCACCGCACAGGAATACGCCTTTACGCACTGTCTGCCGTTCATCGACCTGGAAACAGGCGAATATACAGAGGCTGTCATCCGCATTCTTTACGCAAAAACGGATGACCATGCCGTTGTCACAGGCGTCAACTCCCGAAAGATCACTTCCGCAGAGATCCCGCCCGAATACGAGGGCCTTCCGGTGACAGAGATCGCGAAGGAGGCGTTCGCATACTGCGAGAATCTGCAGCGTGTTTCCCTGCCGGATTCGCTTCAGCAGATCGGTGCGTATACGTTTTCAAATACCGCGCTCGAATCGGTGACGATTCCGGAATCCGTCCGTGAGATCGGGTATGGCGCCTTCACAAACCGTCTGTCCGATGACTTCACCTTCACGGTCCTGAATCCGGACTGTGTGCTCAATGAATGTCTCGGCAATCAGGATTTCTGGTTCAGCGACGGCGTGTCCGTCTGCGGATACCGCAATTCCACGGCGCACGCCTATGCCTACTGGCTCGGGCTGACCTTCCGCACATTGGACGGCACGCTTGTCACAGGGCCGGCCGACTGGGCGTATGTACCGGTCGGGACCGAATTACCGGAAACCAAAACCACCTGTTCGACCAGCGGCACGACCGTCATCACAACGGATTCCGGCATCGGATGGGGTGAAACGGAAACGACTGCCTGGGACCCCGGCACGGGAGATCCCGGTACAGAGCTGTTCACCGAAACAACATCTGTATCATGGAGTATGACGACCACCGGCACAACATTTTCATCTTTGGTCATTTCGGACATCGAAACATCAACCACCCAGTCTGTGCCGTCCGGAACAATGGATTCTGACACAACAGCGTATCCGTTTGAAACAGGTTGTGAAACGGCGACCGAAACCGGATATGAAACGCAGGAACCGGATTACACAGACTGCACGGACGATACAGAGATCCCGTACTATACGGATGATACCGCTGAATACACGGATTACACCGATTATACGGACTACACAGAGATCCCGTACTATACGGATGAAACCGCTGATTACACGGATTACACAGATTACACCGACTATACGGACTATACCTGTTCTTCGTACAGCACAGCAAGTGATACGATGTCTACCATGATTTCGTATGACACGGATAATACCGTTGATTACACATACGATACAAGATATCCGGATTACACAGACTGCACAGATTTTTCGTATGACACGAATGATACCACCGTATACTGGGAAAACTGCACCACCGAATACTCCGATTATTCGGATTTCACAGAGATTCCCGGCCTGCCTGCGGGAGATGTGGACTGCAGCGGTAAGGTCACGATCGCAGACGCTGTACTGCTGGCGCGCATCATCGCGGAGGACACGGAGGTCAGACCGGAGATACGCGGTCTGGAAAGCGCCGACCTTGACGGCGACGGCAGTCTGCTGCTCCGTGACCTGCACGCGCTGCTCAGTCTTCTGGCGGCAGATCAGAGCACGGAAAACCGCACGAACAGCGATGTTTCCAGTGCGAAATTCACATCTGATTAACAGAATGTTCACAAAATATTCATAGACAAAACCCCGATAATATGCTATAATAAGAAAGACCGTTTACTCGGATCAGGGGTTATGCCCGGCATACCGGGAGGTTCGCCTTCCCTTTTCTGTGTTTACCGGATTATTCTCATGAAAGAGGTGAAAATCATGCTTCGTAAGGAAGAAAAGACTGAGGTCATCGTGAAGAACGCGACCCACGAGGGCGATACCGGCTCTCCTGAGGTCCAGATCGCGATCCTGACCCGCAGAATCAACGACCTCAATGCCCATCTGAAGATTCACAAGCACGATCATCATTCGTACCGCGGTCTTCTGAAGATGGTCGGCCGCCGCCGTAATCTGCTCGCTTACCTCAAGAAGAAGGATATCGAGCGTTACAGAGCGACCATCGAGCGTCTCGGTCTGCGTAAGTAATTTGCGCCGAAAGGAGAGGGAGAGGGGCAACGCTCTCCCTCTGCTTGTAGGTATCCGTACCGTCACCGCCTTTCTGCTGCGGCGGGATGTTAGCATGAAGCTGCACGCTGTGCGTCTCTGCCAGCGCGGAGCTTTATGCTAAACCCCATCGGAGTGAAGGTGCAGTATGGTGCGGAGCCCCCTACGACAGATCCATTAAATTATTAAGGAGGCTATTCCAATGTTTGAAAAGGCAAGGACTTTCCGCACGACCTTCGCCGGCAGAGAACTGACCGTTGAGACCGGCAAAACCTGCGAGCTGTCAAACGGCTCCTGCTGGGTGCGCTACGGCGACACCGTTGTGATGGCAAATGTCACCGCGAGTGAGAAGCCGCGCGAGGGCGTGGACTTCTTCCCGCTGTCCGTTGACTATGAGGAGCGTCTTTACTCCGTCGGCAGAATCCCCGGCAGCTTCATGAAGCGCGAGGGCAAGCCCTCTGAGCACGCGATCCTGACATCCCGCTGTGTGGACCGTCCGATCAGACCGCTGTTCCCGAAGGATATGCGCAACGATGTCGCGGTCGTCATGACCGTTCTGGCAGTCGATCAGGACTGCATGCCGGAAATCTGCGGCATGATCGGTACTTCCGTCGCGATCTCCATTTCCGATATTCCGTGGAGCGGCCCGATCGGCGGCTGTGAAGTCGGTCTGGTTGACGGCGAGATCATTCTCATGCCTGACAAGGAGCAGAGAGCAAAGTCTGATCTGAAGCTGACCGTTGCCGCAACTGCCGAAAAGATCGTCATGATCGAAGCAGGCGCAAACGAGGTGCCGGATGACCTGATGCTCGAGTGCATCCTGAAGGCGCATGAGGAGATCAAGAAGCTGGTCGCGTTCATTTCTGACATTCAGAAGGAGATCGGCAAGCCGAAGTTCGCCTTTGAGTCTCAGGAGGTCGATCACGACCTGTTTGACGCGATTGCGGCCTTTGCCCGCAAGGATGTCGAGTTCGCGCTCGACACCAACGACAAGAATGTCCGCGAGGCGAGACTTTCCCCGATCAAGAACGCGATCCACGAGAAATTTGACGCCGAGAATGAGGGCAGAGTCCCGATGATCGACGAGTGCATCTACAAACTGCAGAAGACCATCGTCCGCGACTGGCTCTATCAGGGCAAGCGCGTGGACGGCAGAGGCATCGACGAGATCCGTCCGCTGGCTGCAGAGGTCGGCGTGCTGCCGCGTGTCCACGGCTCCGGCCTGTTCACCCGCGGCCAGACACAGGTCCTGACGATCGCAACGCTCGGCCCTGTCTCCGACGCACAGCGCATTGACGGCCTCGACGAGAACGAAGAGACCAAGCGCTATATGCACCAGTACAACTTCCCGTCCTACTCCGTCGGCGAGACCAAGCCGAGTAGAGGTCCGGGACGCCGCGAGATCGGTCACGGCGCGCTCGCTGAGAAGGCGCTCGTACCGGTTCTGCCGTCTGTTGACGAGTTCCCGTACGCGATGCGTCTCGTTTCCGAGGTGCTTTCCTCCAACGGTTCGACCTCGCAGGGCTCCATCTGCGGTTCCAAGCTCGCGCTGATGGATGCCGGTGTGCCGATCAAGGCGCCGGTAGCGGGTATCTCCTGCGGCCTGATCACCAAGCCGGATTCCGATGAGTTCATGACCATGGTCGATATCCAGGGCCTTGAGGACTTCTTCGGTGATATGGACTTCAAGGTCGGCGGTACCCACAAGGGCATCACGGCCATTCAGGTTGACATCAAGGTGGACGGCCTGACGCCCGCCATTATCAAGGAAGCGTTTGAGAAGACGCACAAGGCGCGCCTGTATATCCTCGACGAGATCATGTTCAAGGCGATTCCCGCCCCGCGTGAGAACGTCAGCGAATTTGCCCCGAAGATGCTCCAGACCAGAGTGCCGGTCGATAAGATCCGTGAGGTCATCGG
>JAGDBX010000075.1 GCA_018110935.1 Oscillospiraceae bacterium | reverse complement strand
GTGACATTCTGCCGTTTTCCTTCACTCTGCAGCAATTTCGCATATCTGCTGAGCTTTTCATATTGATCGGCATTCAATTCAATATTATATCTTTTAAATAATGTAACTGCTGTATCAAATTCCATTTGCTGCACCTCCGCTCTTGAGCCATGTGATCAGCATCGAAATATCAGCCGGCGATATGCCCGAAATCGACGCAGCCTGTGCCAGCTGCTCGGGCTGGTGCCGGTTCAGTTTTTCAGCAGCTTCTGAAGAAATTCCATGCACAGTCCGGTAATCCATGCCGAGCGGCAGGCGGATCTTTTCGAGCTGAGCCAGATGTGCGTTCTGCTGATTCTGCCGTTCGATGTACTGTTCATATTTGATCTGCAGGCTGACCTCTTCTGCTTCATCCGGTGATACGCCGAGATCAGCACCGACGGCTTGTGTCAGGCCGGTAATATCAGCCTGCGGGCGGCGAAGCAGCTGATCCATTTTGACTGCTTGTGCCAGTTCTGTTGTTCCGGCCTGCGTCAGATACTGATTGACTGTTTCCGTCGGCTGTACGGTTGTTTCACGGATCAGACTGACTGCGCTCTGAATCCGGTTTTGCTTTTCCTGGAATCGATTCCACCGATCCTCAGAAATCAGACCGTACCGATATCCGATCGGTGTGAGTCTTGCGTCTGCAGTCGCGTGACGGAGCGAGAGCCTGTATTCGCTTCTCGCGGTCATCATCCGGTACGGATCGTCTGTCCCTTTTGTCACGAGATCGTCGATCAGTGTGCCGATATACGAGCTGCTGCGGGGGAGTTCGAGGGGTTCCTCTCCGAGCACATACGCTGCTGCGTTGATTCCCGCGATCAGTCCCTGTGCCGCGGCTTCTTCATAGCCTGATGTCCCGTTGAACTGTCCGGCAGCATACAGACCGCTGAAATCACGGAAAGCAAGCGTATGCAGCAGGCATCGCGGGTTGATGCAGTCATATTCGATCGCGTAGGCAGAACGCATAATTTCGATCTCTTCAAAGCCTTTGACCGAGCGGAGCATCATGCGCTGCACATGCTCGGGCAGTGAGGTGCTGAATCCGCCAAGATACATTTCGTCTGTATCCAGGCCGGTGGGCTCCACAAAGATCTGATGCTGTTTTCGTTCTGTGAACCGGATGACCTTGTCTTCGATCGAGGGGCAGTACCTTGGCCCGATTCCGTGGATGAGGCCGCTGTAAAGCGGGGATTCCGAGATGTTTTCGCGGATGATGCGGTGCGTTTCCTCGTTTGTGTTTGCGATATAGCATACAGCGTCATTTCTTACGCTTCCCCTTTCGTTCTCAAACGAAAACGGTAGCGGGTTTTCGTCACCGTATTGCGGCGTTAAAACGCTGAAATCTATGCTTCTGCGGTGCACGCGGCACGGCGTGCCTGTTTTGAACCTTCTGAGCGCACTTTCTTGCTTTTTCAGTGATTCAGACAGATATCTGGCCGGAATACTGGAATCCGGCCCGCTTTCCTGCGACTGTTTGCCGATATAGACGCGGCCGTTCAGAAAGGTTCCGGCGCAGATCACGACGGCTTTGCATTCATATACGCCGCCAAAGCTGTCTATAATCCCTTTGACCATGTTGTCTTCAATCAGAACATCCGCGATCTCGGCCTGCGCGATATAGAGATTCGGCGTCTCCTCGCAGATTTTCTTTGTCAGGATATGATAAGCTTTGCGGTCCTCCTGTGCGCGCGGGCTGTGGACAGATGCGCCTTTGCTGAGGTTCAGCATTCTCATCTGGATACAGCATTTGTCGGCGGCTTTTCCCATGATTCCGCCCAGCGCATCAATTTCTCTGACCAGATGTCCTTTTGCGCTGCCGCCGATTGCCGGATTACAAGGCGTATTACCGATCTGATCCAGCGAGATTGTGAAAAGCGCGGTCTTGCAGCCTTTTTTCGCAGCCGCCGCGGCCGCTTCGATTCCGGCGTGTCCTGCGCCGATTACTGCCACATCAAATTGATCAAGTGTCTGCATAACTTCCCCTTTTGTTCCACGTGGAACATTTTTTGATTTAGATCGTCCTACATGGAACAATGAATATCAGTCCGCCTGAATGTTCCACGTGGAACAATTAACGCGAGAAACAGAATGTTCCACGTGGAACATCATTTGCCGACACAAAACTTCGAAAAAACGGTTTCGACAGTTTCTTCGGCGATGTGTTCACCTTCGATCTCCTCGAGCTGTTTTGCAGCAAGTTCCAAATCGGTATACAGCAAATCAAGCGGAATGTTCTGTTCCAGTCCGTTGATTGCGTTCCCGATATGTTCGGCGGATTTCAGAATGAGCTGATTCTGTCTTTCGTTCATGACGGACGGAACAGCACTGAACCGGATCTCCGAAAAGAGATCGGTCAGTACGGATGACAGTTTTCTCGTGTCAGTTTCAGAAGGCGCAGAGCATTCTACAACAGGAAATGGAAGCTGCGGCGGCGGGTTTTCCGTCAGATCAGTCTTGTTCCAAAGGACAACAACATGACGGCCTTCCAGTTCGTTCAGAAGCATTCTGTCGTAATCGCTGAAACCGGCTGAGGCGTCAATCACATACAGGATCAGGTCGGCCTGATCTGATTCGCGTTTGGCCTGCGCAATTCCGATCGCTTCGATTTCATTTCCTGTTTCGCGGATTCCGGCAGTATCGGAAAGAACCAGCGTGAAATCGTCAATTCTGATATATTCACGCACGACATCCCGTGTTGTGCCGGGGATTGCAGTCACAATGCTTCTTTCAGAGCCGCAGAGCCAGTTCATGACGGATGATTTTCCGGCGTTCGGCAGACCGAGCAAAACGGTTCTGATCCCTTCGCGCAGAATACGCCCGTCCCGGTAATGGTTTGATAGCGCGAACATCCGTTCCTGCATATCGTTCAATGTTTTAAGCATCGTACTGTGATCGAGCTCCGGCGGTTCCTCTTCCGCATCATCCATCCAGTACGAAAGCGCGGCTAAAAGGCTGACGAGCTGTCCGCTCAGCGCGCGCATCTCTGTTCCGAGACGTCCTTCCCGCGCCATGGATGCCTGCCTGAGTGCGTATTCTCCCTCTGCGCGGATCACATCCATGACCGCCTCAGCCTGTGTAAGAGACATTTTTCCGTTCAGAAACGCGCGTTTCGTGAATTCTCCCGGGCCTGCGGGCGAAGCGCCTGCCGCATATACAAGACTGAGGATCCGTTTTGTTACATAAATGCCGCCGTGGCAGGTGATCTCGGCCGTGTCTTCTCCGGTAAAGCTGTGCGGTGCGCGGAATACGGTCAGAACCGCGTCATCCAGTACAGTGCCGTTTTCGGAAACGCTGCCGTATACACAGGTATAGCCCTGCATTTCAGTTATTTTCTTCCCGTTTACCGGCTGGAACACTCGCTCCGCGACGGTCAGTGCCTCTGATCCGGAAATCCGGATCATTGCGATGCCGCCCGCGGCGTTCGGTGTTGAGATTGCAGCGATTGTATTCATGTGTTGCACTCCGCATGAGAAAAGAGGGCAGCAATCCTGCCGCCCTCTGCTCCCTTAAATATCGATTTTGCCGTAGACGCCGGTGTTGATCGCGTCTTCAGGCTTCGGTCTCTTGTAGTCCTTCTCAAAGCTGGTCGAAAGGTCGAGCTTTCTCGGGCCTTCGCCGGAAGGACGGCGGTCGCCGCGTCTTCCGCCGCGTCCGCGTCCGCGGTCGTAACGGTCACCGCGCTCTCCGCGCCGCTCAGAACGGTCTCCGTGACGGTAACCGCCCTTCTGATCGTGCAGACCTTTGTTCGGAGAGGCGTCGTTGGAGATGATGACCTTGCGGTACGGCTCCTCACCGACCGAACGGGAGGAGACACCCTCGATTGCCGTGACTTCGGAATGAATGATGCGGCGCTCGTAGGGGTTCATCGGCTCGAGCATGGTTGCTCTTCCGGTCTTCAGGACCGTGCGGCTGATGCGCTGTGCGAGCTCCTGCAGCGCCTTTCTGCGCTTTTCGCGGTAGCCGCAGGCATCAATCGTCAGGCGGATATAATCCTTGTCGCCGCGGTTTGCGACCATAGAGGTCAGATACTGCAGTGCGTCGAGCGTGTCGCCGCGCCTGCCGATGATGATGCCGGCATTCTCACCGGAGATGGAGAGCTCAATGCCGTTGCCGAGCTTGCCTTCCGCGGTCGTGCCGGGCGCGAGCTCCGCGAGCACCTTGCGCAGATAATCGAGTGCGACAGCCATTTTTTCGAGTGCGATCACCGGATCGTATTCGACCTTTTCGGCTTCGTCTGCGGGAGCGGTTTCTGCTTCGTCTGTTTCTTCTGCTGCAAAGGATGCTTCCGGCTCTGCGGGTTCTGCGGGAACCGCGGCGGAAACAGGAGCAGCCGGTTCGTAGCTGGCTTCAACGCGGTATTCGGAATTCTTACCGAAGAGTCCTCCGAATAAAGAGCGTTTGGGCTCCTCGAGGACGGTGAACTGGATGTCAGAGACTGCTGCGCCGAATGCGTCTGCAGCCATCTGCTTCGCTTCTTCAAGCGTGGAAGCGGTGAAAATCTCGGTCATTTCGGAATCTGATCTCCCTTCATTCGTTATTATCAGAGAACTGTTTGTCAGCCCTCATCAAAATCACTGTCAGACGGCAGCTCCTCGCCGTATTTCTCCGCGGCTCTGCGGCGTGCTGCCTCAATGAGCTTGCGTTCATATTCCGCACGCTCCTTGCGGGACATTCCGTCGTCGCCGTCGGAATAGCGGGTGCGGTTGGCGTCCGGACGGACACCTGCGGCGGCCTGCTGTGCCTGCAGCTGCTGGGACTGCTCCATCATGCGCTGCATCCACGAAGGACCTTTTGCGAGCACCTTCGCCTTTTCCTTCTGGTTGATCTGCTCCAGGCGTTCGCCGCGCAGCCAGCGGTAAAGCAGGATCTGCACGACCAGCGATACGACCGAATTCGCGAGCCAGTAGAAGGTAACACCGGCCGGGAAGGACATACCGAACCAGATGGTCATCAGCGGAGAAGCGTACAGCAACAGATTCATCATGCCGCCGGTCTGCGCCGCGGACGGATTTGTGCGCTTGTTGTGGATCTGTGTGACGATCGTCATGATGAGGTTCGCGACTGCCGCGAGAACGGGCAGCAGAACCAGCATGAGCGCGGTCAGCGTCCAGCCGTTTTCGGGATGAAGCGACGGGATGCCGGTCAGGTCAAAGCCGAGGAAGGTGTTCTTGAAGTTGTTGAGCTTATCCGCGAAGCCTTCCATCGGCGAAAAGATCTCGGGGTTGGATTTTGCGTAGCTCAGGAGCATCAGCTCGGGACGGACATTGAGCGTCCGCTCCGCGTTTTCGATGCCCTGCCCGTTCATCCATGTCAGCAGAAGATCCTTTGCGCTGTTGATCGTATCACCGGAAAACCGGAGAATAAAGGTCAGCGGCTGCATGACGACACGGTAGACGCCGAGGACGATCAGAAGCGTGACCAGGCTGCCGAGGCATCCCGAGCCCGGGTTGACGCCCTCTTCGGAATAGAGCTTGGTTGTTTCCTCCTGCTGGCGCTGCATATTGTTCGGAAACGCCTTCTTGATGCGTTCGAGCTTCGGAGAAAGCAGTCCGAGGCGCGCCTGATTCACCTGCATTTTGTAGGTGCTCGGCAGCGTCACGAGTTTGACGATGATCGAGAACAGGAGAATGGAAATACCGTAGCTGTGCACGACCTGATAGATCAGGCGCATGATCCAGCCAAACGGAATTGCGATGAGACTAAACAAAAGATGATTCCTCCGTTCGGGAAAATGGAAAATTACCGCGGGCTGCGGTATCTGGTGCGGGCAGCGAGCGTGACGCCGTGCTTTGCGGCGATCACAGCCGGAGATTTCAGCGGGTCACGCTGCCGGATGCGGTGTCTGCCGAGCGGGTGAAAGACGAGCGGGACCGGATCCCAGCCGCCTTTTGAGAACGGATTGCAGCGCAGGATGCGCAGCGTGCCGAGCCAGACGCCGCGGATGCTGCCGAAGCGGTCGATCGCGCCGTACATATAATGTGAACAGCTCGGGCGGTAGCGGCAGACAGCCGGAAGATGCGAGGAAATATGCTTTTGATAGAAGCGGATGCCCGCTTTGAGGACGCGTGCCACGAAAGATCACCCCTGTGCGGGCGTGCCGGAAGCCGGCTTTTTCTTCTGAACGGCTTTGCCGCTCGGGATCTCGCCGCTGCCGACGCCGTTGAGATGCCGCGTGCCCTTTTCGCAGAGTGCCTTTGTCAGCACGAGCGAGGACTGTGCGGGCAGGCTGGCGCGCGCAACAATGACAATATCCAGTCCGATCGGCAGATTCGGTTCTGCGGCGGCATAGGCCGCGCGGATGATCCGCTTTGCCCGGTTCCGCATGACGGCGTTGCCGACCTTTTTGCCGGCGGTGATGCCGAGGCGGTTGCAGGGCAGCTGGTTGGGCATTGCGTAGAGCAGTGCCGCGCCGAGGGAGCAGAATGCGCCTTGCCGGTAAAGCCGCTGAAAATCAGCGTTGCGGTTCATGGTCAGAGTAAACAGCATGGCGGCGCTCCTTCCCCTAATAGAAAAGGACCACAAACCGCTTGTGGTCCCTTCACTTGGCTGTAGATCAGTAGGTCAGCTTTGCGCGACCCTTTGCACGGCGGCGAGCCAGAACCTTGCGGCCATTGGTAGTAGCCATACGCTTGCGGAAGCCATGCTCCTTCTTGCGGTGCAGCTTCTTGGGCTGATATGTTCTCAGCATGGGAATGTCACTCCTTTTCTTTTTTTGTGGGTGTATCAGCCGCTGTTTCCGAAAAAACAGGGAGAATCACATTTGATCGCTATGATCTTTCTGATACGGTGTACCGGTCTGAAGAGACAGTTTCCGGGTACACTCCTGCAAGGTTAGATTATACAGGATAAATCGCAAAAAGTCAAGCACATTCCGCAACATTTGTATAGTTTGCCGAGTTTTATACTGCCGTTCAGCCGGAATCTGTCAGAATCAGCGGGCAGCTGCGGGGGTGTTCCGCCGCCGAACGGCGGGGGCTTTTATGCCCTCACAGCGGGATTCTCAAGGGACATTTGTCCCTTGAGCGGGGCATGGGGCGGAGCCCCAT
>JAGDBX010000074.1 GCA_018110935.1 Oscillospiraceae bacterium | reverse complement strand
GGGGGCAAGCTCCATAATAAAAGTTTCGGTCAAGCCTTTTCAAAGGCTTGCGGGGTCGAGGGGCAGAGCCCCCGTCGCCGCCCGCAGGCGGCGAAACACTCCCGCATCAGAAGAGCTCCGAAAGGGGTGAATTGCCGCGCAGCGGCAAGAGGGGGAGCCCTGCGATAGAGGGCTCCCCCTAAAAAGCATCGCTCCGCGATGATCATAATGGGGCTCCGCCCATGCCGGACGAAGACAGTTTACGGCTGATCGAACACGATTTTGGCCGGTACGCAGATCATGGCGAGCGTGTATTCGTAATCCGGTCCGTATGATTCTTTCATCCGTGACGCGCTCAGATGGACCGTCGCATTCGGCGTTTTTTTGAATGCGTTGACGCCGATAATCTCGGCACCGGGGAGGTAAATGTCCGTAATGCCGCCGCCGCAGTTCCAAGCATCACCGCCGAACGCAAAATCATACACATACCGGACTGTCTCATCGATGAACAGGCGCTGCGGCGGTGTCTTCCGGACATAGCGGTAAAGCAGGGAATTGTTCCTGCCGAACCGGAGCATCTCCGTCGCGGAATTGAAAATAATGCTGTCAGCCCATTTGTTCATCCAGAAGGAACCGTATCCGAGCATCCGGAGCTCGCCGCCGCAGCTGAAGCCGAGCATGGCAGGCGTGTTGTAGAACGTGTACTGCCCGATGGATTCGATGCCCGTACCGATCGTCACATTCTGCAGCGAGATCGCGTCCGCGCAGAAATGGTTTCCGATGGTCCGGCATTTGTCTCCGATCACAAGCCGTTCCAGTGCAGACGCGCCGCGAAACGCGTCGTTTCCGATGCTTTCCAGCTGCGCGGGCATGGTAATGCGGCGCAGATAGATGCAGCCTTTGAAAAAACCGCTGCCGATCTGTCGGATCGTGTCTGCCATGATAATTGTCTCGATCAGTCTGCAGCGGGATTCCGCGTCATTTGAAAAAGCGTCGTCGCCGACCGCGATGACCGTTTTTCCGTTCAGCTCGGACGGAACCGTGACCTCCTTCAGACCGGAGCTGTTGACGCAGCGGGTGATGATGCAGCCGTCCGCACCCGTGATGACCTCCCATTCACAGCCGTTTGCCGAAACAGATGACGGGAAAGTCGGCGTGAAGGGCAGCGCACCGTTCCGTGTGCCGTTCTTGGGATAAATACTGTCCAGCCGGTTGCTGAAGGTTTCAAAAACCGCGCCGTACTTGGAGCCGGGGTTTTCGATCGGAGTCGGCGAAGATTCCGGCTCTGCGGCACGGACCGCTCCTGCAGCAGCTTTTTCGGCGAAACGGAACAGCGTCAGCGGTGCGGCATCGACCGGACGGCCTGTCCAGTCGATGCTTTTTTTGTCCCTGAGCTCTCCGAGCGTAAAGGCATACTGCTCCAGCACTGCCGGATCCGGCAGCGTGACCGAACGGTGTTCCAGCATCGCCGCCATATTCTCAAGATACGGCGCGATCTCAGGCAGCCCGGGCTGCACCGTTCTGCCCTTGTATGCCGTTGCGATCTGATAAACGCGCATCATCATGTTGCTCAGAGCGCGGTCATCCGGATTCAGGATGCGGGTGAAATCGCGATACTGCTCCTCCGTCAGGCTGCTGTGTCCGGCCGCTTTGTACGCTTCATAGCTCCGGTACGCAAAGAGCTTCTCCGGAACCGCGTCCAGAAATTGTTCTGCCGCCTCTGCGGCAGGCTGTTTTCCGTCCGCAATCCGCCACATCATTTCTGTGACGGGCGCAAAATCCGTGTCAGGGTACGCAAATGCGGCAAACCGCTCAAAGCACATGACCGCATAAGCGATTCTGGCCAGCAGCGGCAGATTTCCAAGTTCCGAAACGATCATATCCTGTTCCTCTTTTCATCAATGCGTCGGCAGAATGCCTGTTTATATCATACCATGTACGGCACGGAAAGTCAAGCAAAATCGCAGATTCCGGGCGCGGCTATAAAAAAGAGAACGGGGGCGCCGTGTGCTCCCGTTCTCTCTGCTTACATCCGTCAAAGGCCGATCTTATCGGTAAAGCTGCCGTTCACAACATAGTAAACAGCTCTGTCTTCCGGCTTGATGTAGATTTCGATCGTGTTGATTTTGCCCTGAACCTTGCTCTTGCAGTCAGCCTCCACGGCCTTTTTGATTTCAGCCAGATCAAATTCGTCTCCGCCGAACTGAAGCTTGACCGATTCCTTCGGCGCTGCCGCAGTCTTCGGGGCAGGCTTTGCTGCGGGCTTTGCAGCGGGCTTCGCCTTAGCTGCCGGGGCCTTTGCGGCGGCCGGTCTCTTCATCCACAGACGGATCTCACTGTTCAGCTCCTTGAACACGCCCTTGGGACTGATCTCATCCAGCATTTCAGAAGCCTTTCTGATCTGGTCGTCCGTCAGCGCAGCGTTTCCGGTGACCTCACGGAATCTGGCTCTGACGATCTCTGTGCGGATCTCATCCGCGGTGGCCTTGCTTTCAATGAGCTGGCGAACCTTCGTGCTTTTTTTGCCGGACTTTATCAGATCACGGTTGAGCAGACCGTAAGAGAGCTTGCCGCTTTTGTCCGTATATTTGTCAACGATCTTCTGATAAGCAGCGCTGTCAATGACCACTTCGTCCTCTTTGGCCGCAGTCTCACCGGCAGGCTCCTCGACCTCCACGACCTTTTCTTCGGCGACGCGGACACCTTTCTGCTTCCTGTACGGCATACCGGCCGTCAGCTCGATCGCTTCAGCAAACGCGGCCTGCGGGAACAGCTTTCTGGATGTGTTCGCGGCAGGAATCGCCTTGCCGGAGGTCTTGCTGATGGACGCGATGCCGGGCTGCGCGGTATCATAGCGATAAATCGTGATGCCGGAGCCGCCTGACGGAAGCTTCTGACGGTAAGCGATTGCGGGGATCACAGTCAGAGTCACAACATTTGTACGGATCATACTCTTTCACCCTGGTTTCATTTAGATTTTCCGGTATTCCGAATGGAAAGCGGAATTGCATATATTATAACACAATCTGCAGCAGTTCGTCAAGTGCCGCCGGCGCGTCCCGACGGATAGCGGTATCGCTCCGCGATGATCTGTAATGGGGCTCCGCCCCAAACCCCGCTCAAGGGACAAATGTCCCTTGAGAATCCCATTTTGATAGCACAAAATCCCCCGCCGTCAG
>JAGDBX010000073.1 GCA_018110935.1 Oscillospiraceae bacterium | reverse complement strand
GTCCGGCAGGATCGTGACGACCGTCTTGCCGGGGCCGAGCTTTTCAGCCAGCTTCAGCGCAGCCGCAACATTTGTGCCGCTGGAAATGCCGCACATGATGCCCTCCATGGAGGCTAGGCGCTTTGCCGTGCTGATCGCGTCCTCATCCGTGACGATGTGGATGTGATCGTAGATTTCGCGGTTCAGGATCGACGGGATGATGCCGTCGCCGATGCCCATCTGCAGGTGCGTGCCGACCGTGCCGCCTGCAAGGATCGCGGCGTGCTCCGGCTCGACCGCCCAGATCTCCATGTCCGGGTACTGCGATTTCAGCGTTTCGCCGATGCCGGTGATCGTGCCGCCCGTGCCGATGCCGGAGCAGAAGCCGTCGATCTTTCCGGCGGTCTGTTCCAGGATCTCCAGCGCGGTGTAATACTTATGCGCGTAGATATTGTTCACGTTCTCAAACTGCTGCGGCACAAAGACACGGGGATCATTTGCCTGCATTTCGAGCGCGGTGTCAAGGCATTTCTGGATGCACTTGCCGATATCGCCGTCATCGTGGATGAGGATGACGCGGGCGCCGTAATGCTCCACAAGTTTCCTGCGCTCCTCACTGACGGAATCCGGCATGATGATGACTGTCTCATAGCCGCGGACGGCGCCGACCAGCGCAAGCCCGATGCCCTGATTGCCGCTTGTCGGCTCCGCAATGATCGTATCGGGACGGATGAGCCCCTGCTTTTCCGCATTCCGGATCATGTTGTAGGCGGTGCGTGTCTTGATGGAGCCGCCGACATTGAGCCCTTCGAATTTGACGAGTATTTCAGCGTTTCCGGGCGGATTCATGCGCTGCAGCCGGATCATCGGCGTATGACCGAGCGCCTCAAGAATGTTGTTGCAGACCATAAGATGCCTCTTTCCATCGCGTTGATTGTTGGTATCAGATAAAAACAGCGTCCCGGAGAAATCCGGAACGCTGTTATGGCTGCGGGAACTGCCCGCTGATGCGCCGGAAGGGATTCGAACCCCCGACCTACTGGTTCGTAGCCAGTTACTCTATCCAACTGAGCTACCGGCGCAGCTGTCTTTCGACGACTTGACTATTATAGCACATTCTTTCTGATTTGTCAAGGGCTCTGCGCGAAAAATTTTGAAATCGGCACGGATGACGAAATCGGAGCAGAAATCTGACAGAAATGTTTCCAATTTGACAGCGTATGCACGCGGATGCGGTTATAATAGGATCACAATGGCGCGGTACGCAGACTGCGCCGCACCCACGGGAGGAATGAAAATGAGAAAAAAACGGATCTGTGCGGCAGCGGCCTGCCTTGTCATGCTGACCGGATGCGCCGGCGGTACATCGTCCGTGCAGACGACTGCGCCGCAGACTTCTGCGCCGGAAACGACCGCACCGGAAACGACAGCGCCGGCCGCGGAAGAGGTCACGGTACCGGAGCTGGAGGGCTACAGCCTGCTCTGGCATGATGAATTCAGCGGTGAAGCGCTTGACGAAACGCTCTGGAATTACGAGCCGCATGAGCCGGGCTGGACAAACGAGGAGCTGCAGGAATACACGACCTCAACCGATAATGTCTTCGTCAGGGACGGCAATCTCGTCATCAAGGCGATCAAGGGCGAAAAGGACGGCAAAACGCATTACACATCCGGCAAGGTCACCGGGCAGGGCAAGACGCAGTTCACCTACGGCAAGGTCGTTGCCCGCGCAAAGGTGCCGGAAGGCAAGGGACTCTGGCCTGCAGTCTGGATGATGCCGCAGGTGGAGAAATTCTACGGCCAGTGGCCGAAATGCGGTGAGATCGACATCATGGAGGTGCTCGGCAGCGAGACGAAAAAGGCATACGGCACGCTGCATTACGGCGAACCGCACGCCGATCAGCAGGGAACTGTCGAGCTGACGGACGGTACCTTTGCGAGCGACTTCCATGAGTATTCGGTCGAATGGGAGCCGAGTGAGATCCGCTGGTATATTGACGGGAATCTCTATCTGACCGCAAACGACTGGTTCAGCGCACCGGCGGGCGGCGACGAGCGGATGTATCCCGCGCCGTTCAATCAGCCGTTCTTTGTGCAGATGAATCTGGCCGTCGGCGGCACATGGCCGGGCAATCCGGACGAGACGACCGACTTTGACAAGGCGGAATTCCTGATCGACTATGTCCGTGTCTACCGCAAACCCGCCTATGACACGAATGTCACGAAGCCGGAGAAGAAATACCGCGAGGCGCTTGAAGACGGCAACTTCATCTACAACGGCGATTTCTCCGAGAAGGAGGATCTGACCGACGATGTCAACTGGAAATTCCTGCTCTTTGAGGGCGGCGACGGCGCCGCGGAGATCCGCGACAACATGATCGTCATCACCACGAAGAGCGAGGGCAATGTCGATTACTCCGTGCAGCTCGTGCAGCCGGAGATGCCGATGGTCAAAGGAAAGAAATACCGCGCCAGCTTTGACGCGTGGGCGGACGAGCCGCGTGACATCATTGTCTGCGTGTCGGCGCCGAATGCCGGATGGATCCGCTATCTGCAGGATACCACTCTGAAGATCACGGACAAAAAAGCCACATACAGCTATGATTTTGAGATGAATGACAAGAACGATCCGAACGGGCGTCTCGAATTCAATCTCGGCCACAAGGGTTCAACTGCAACTGTTTACATCACAAATGTGCGCGTGGAAGAAATTGAATGATCCCTCCTTGAAATCAGGCGCATCACCCTCTCGCCGGAACCGGCGGCTCCCTGAAAGAGCCGCCGGTTCCGCCGTTTTCGCAGGCGGAAGCAGTCATCCGTGCCGCTCTCCTGATCTTTCGGGCGGCGGCATATTGATTTCCTGTCCGATTCGTGGTATAATAAGAGCAGACTGCAAATTCCCGGAGGATATTCATGAAACGAGATCTCACAAAAAACGGTGCACGGAACAGGAACACCTTCCGCGTCATCAGTCTCGGCTTTCTGCTGCTGATCCTCAGCGGCGCGCTGCTGCTGATGCTGCCCGCGGCTTCCAGGGCACGCACCGTGACGCCTTTTTCCGATACGCTTTTTACGGCGGTCTCCGCCACCTGTGTGACGGGCCTGATCGTCCGCGACACCGCGACGCACTGGTCGCTCTTCGGGCAGGGCGTGATTCTGCTCCTGATCCAGATCGGCGGCATGGGCGTCATCACGATCGGCCTGACGATTGCAAGGCTCTCGGGCAAGAAAATCGGCCTGTGGTTCCGCGGCATGATGCAGGATTCGATCTCCGCGCCGCAGGTCGGCGGCATCCTGCATCTGACGAAATTCATTCTGAAAATGACAGCCGCCTTTGAGCTGACCGGCGCGCTGCTGCTCAGCCCGGTGTTCTGACGCGATGTCTGCGTCGCAAAGGGGCTGTGGTATTCGCTGTTTCATTCGGTCTCCGCGTTCTGCAACGCCGGATTTGACCTGATGGGCGTGCGGGAGCCGTTTTCG